>JBCNMJ010000017.1:0-44724 GCA_039594975.1 Chryseobacterium sp.
TTACCATTACCGGATGCTCGCCTTTTCCGACAGAAACGTAAATAAATTTCTTGGTATCCGGAATCTTAGCTAATAATTGAGGTGCCTGTTTTAAAAGACTTTCATCATCCCACCACAAACTCGGACTAATAATGAAATAATTATTGAACATTTCAGGTTTCTTCAACAGAATTTCAGTTGCCAACAAACCACCCAATGATTGTCCGAATAAGTATTTATCCGTTGTTTTAAATTGTTTTTCGATATAAGGCTTCAATTCTTTTTCTAAAAACCCGATGAATTTATCTGAATGCCCGGTTGTCGGATAATCTTTCTGTAAATCTTTTAAATCTGTATGAAAAGTAAAATCTCTTTTTCTGTCAATATTTGCAATTCCAACCACGATCGTTTCTGGCATGGAATACATTTGATTGAAGAATTGAACTAAACCCGTAACGTGGATAAAATCTTCATTCATGCTTCCATCCAGAAGATAGATAACCGGATACGATTTCTTTTTATCAAAATTTTGCGGAAGATAGATGTTTAAAGTTCTGTTTTCATTTAAAATCTTAGACCTTATAGTTCTGATTTCTCCAATAGTCAATGGTTTTGCATTTCCAGTCTGGGCAAAAGCCACAGATTGAAACGTAAATAAAATCATACAAAAAATCAACAGCTTCTTAATCATTCTTTTTTTATTTGTTAATAATTTTTTCAAAACCTCATAGGTTTCAGAAACCTATGAGGTTTGAGTTAAACTCTATTTTATTAAATTGTTAGAAAATCATATTCAACATTTGATTGATGATATTCCACAAAATCATTTATTGTATCAAAATATCTCATCATTTCTTTTCTCTCAATTTTACTTTCTTTAGTTAAATTGATGTAAGAATGATAGGATGAATATTTCCATTCATTAATATCTTCAATAAATCCATGATTGATAGGATTATTATGAATATAATGTAATAATTTAATCAAATACTTTTCGTCGTCTACTCTCTTTCGTTTTAAATAATCAAGAAAAAGAGAACCTTTTCGATTATATCTTTTATTATAAGCTTTTGCATAACCATTTAATAAATTACTAAACTGTTTCATTAAATATTTATGCTCATCTTCATTTGGAATTTGATCTTTACTTTTAAATCTTACCAATAAATGAAAATGATTTGGCATTAGGCAATATGCATATATTCCAGCTATTGGAACTATATATTTTACAAGCTTATCTAAAAAATATTTATAATTTTCATTTTCCCGAAAAATCAAATCTTTTCCATTGGCATGAGTATAAATATGATATACATAGCCATATTCAAAACTTTCTGTATTTGACATTTATTTTCCATTTGTGTGTTTTTAATATTCAAACCTCATAGGTTTTAGAAACCTATGAGGTTTAGACTGAGATAACTATTTCACATCATCCCAAATACTGTAATCAACAATTTTCGTAGGAATCTGCTGAACATATTCTGTAAATGGCTCGCAAGGCAAAATCGCATCTTTGCCTTCTCTTGCCAACTCCTGGTATAATTTTGTTCCTTCTGTTTTCCATTTGACCATTTCATCAGAAACATCACGAATGATTTTTGCAGGGCTTCCGACAATCAGCTTTCTGGGCTCACATCTGAAATTGGCTGGAACAAAAGCTAATGCACCAACAATACTTTCATCACCGATATACGCTTTATCCATAACCACAGCGTTCATTCCAACTAAACAGTTTTTCCCGATGTGCCCGGAATGAATGATCGCTCCGTGACCGATATGTGCAGATTCTTCCAAAATAGTTTCAATTCCCGGAAAAACATGAAGCGTACAGTTTTCCTGAACATTTGCACCGTCTTTGATGATAATTTTACCCCAGTCTCCACGAATCACTGCATTAGGACCTATATAAACGTGTTCGCCGATTTCCACATTTCCGATAATCACCGCTTGCGGATGAACGTAAGCAGAAGGTTTGATGATGGGGCGAATTCCGTGATATGAGTAGATATTCATAATTTTAATTTGAAAATTTGAGAATGAATTAATTTGAAAATTGATAGCGTCCTGAAACATTTTCAAATTCTCAAATTAACCCATTTTCAAATTGATTTAAACTCTTTCAATTACCATTGCATACCCTTGTCCGACACCGACACAAAGCGTACACAATGCATATTTTTTATTTTGTTTTTGAAGCTCGATTGCGGCAGAACCTACAATTCTCGCTCCGGAAACTCCAAGTGGATGACCTATGGCAATAGCTCCTCCGTTTGGATTTACTCTTGAATCATCATCTTTTAAACCTAATGTTCTTGTTACTGCTAAAGCCTGAGCTGCAAAGGCTTCATTCAGTTCGATGATGTCCATATCATCTAATGAAAGATTCAGTCTTTTTAATAGTTTCTGAGTCGCTTCAACAGGTCCGATTCCCATAATTCTTGGCTCAACACCCGCAACAGATGATCCAAGGATTTTTGCCTTTGGTTTTAAACTATATTTTTTTACAGCTTCTTCACTTGCTAAAATTAAAGCTGCAGCACCATCATTCATTCCTGAAGCATTTCCTGCTGTTACTGTACCTTCTTTTCTGAAAGCCGGACGAAGTTTTCCCAATCCTTCCATTGAAGAAGTCGGCTTGATAAATTCATCGGTATCAAAGATCTTCGGTTCGCCTTTTCTTTGTGGAATTTCAACTTTTACGATCTCTTCCGCCAATCTTCCGCTTTCCTGAGCTTTTGTTGCTTTTTGCTGGGACCAAAGGGCAAATTTATCCTGGTCTTCGCGGCTGATGTTATGAATATCTGCTAAGTTTTCAGCAGTATCTCCCATTCCATCAACACCATATAATTCTTTCATTTTTGGATTAACAAATCTCCATCCAAAAGTCGTATCAAACATCTGACTATCTCTACCGAAAGCCGCACTTGGTTTTGACATGACATAAGGTGAACGTGTCATGTGTTCTACCCCACCTGCAATGTAAATTTCACCTTCTCCTGCAGCAATCGAACGGAAAGCATTGGCAACAGCAGACATTCCTGATGCACACAATCTGTTTACCGTCTCTCCACCTATTTTGTAAGGAAGTCCTGCCAATAAAAGCCCCATTCTTGCCACATTTCTATTGTCTTCACCTGCCTGATTTGCGCATCCGAAAATAACATCCTCAATTTCATTAACAGGAACTTCCGGATTTCTTGCTACAACTTCTTTAATAACTATCGCGGCTAAATCATCAGCTCTTACTTCCGATAATCCTCCCTGTAATTTTGAAATAGGAGTTCTGACATAGTCTATAATGTATACGTTGTTCATAATTTTAAATCTGAAAAAATTGAGAATGATATCCCAATTATTATATTTTATTTTTTTAGTTTAATGATGATGTTCCGTTTTTTTTACTTCTCAACTCCATGACTTGCTTTAAAGTATAGCGTTCGTATTTGAAGTCTTTCCCAAACATTCTTTGAGCATTCTCTTCAACGGTAGAATCGAATCCCGCTTCCTTCCTTCTTTTATTAACATTTTCAGGATCTTTGATTGGCCAGATAAAATTGATAAATGTTTGCTTATGATTTTTATCCAATGTCATTTCACCTGCTCCCTGCGTTCCATAGATCTGTTCCTTGTTGTTATACATAAGATAACGGTCTTCCATCATCGCTACCCATGTGAACGGAATTTCCTTCTTTTTTCCTGCTTCCTTGATCAGTGGAAGATATTTATCAATTTTTTTTGAATGCTGAATTACATACCAGGCAGCCTGATTAGTGGGCTCTCCTACAAGGGTTTTTCCGGGATATCCATACTGGGCAATAATTTTTTCAATTTTCTGCATATTCAAACTGTCATGCTCTGCAACCAATTGCCAGCTTTTCTTTTTGAATTCTTCCTCATCAATATTAAGATCTTTCAGAAGCTGATTTTTTTTCTCCGGAGTTGTTTCCGTATCAAATAACATCCTGTATCCCTGATCCACTTTCATGATTTCATCGAGCTCTTTCTTCAATGTTTCATTTATTTTCTGCTGAGCATTCATCAGAAAAGCAGAAATTCCGAAAAGCAATAAAAATATTTTTTTCATTTTGTTAATTTGATGTTTGGTTTTTGTTTTATAAATCGGTCACTTTTTTTCCGATTTTATATACGGTTCCGACAAATTTCGCGACCAATTCTTCATTTTGATTGGTAATTTTAATGTCGTAAACAGCCGTTTTTCTGGTATCATTTACCAAAATGCTTTCTGCTCTGAAAACATCACCTTCTTTTCCGGCTTTGGTAAAATTGATGATACAGTTTAATGCAACAGCAGCATCTCCGGAATTGTTAGACGAAAATGCCAATGCTGAATCAGCAAAAGCAAACGTAACGCCTCCATGAACCGTTTTTAGCCCATTGATCATTTCTTTCTTGATGGGCATTTCTATTAAACAATAATTTTCTCTTACTTCGATCAGTTTAATATTCATCCATTGGGAAAACTCATCCTGATCAAACATATATTCTGCAACCTGTCTCGGGTTCATTTATTTTTATTTTTTAATCTTATCACATCCTTCCAAGTATAATCTCTGCCGTCTAAAATGAAGAAAGCTAAAAACATAAAGATGAAATAAAATATAAAACCATATATATTTATGCTTTTTTCATCATCCCATCCGAAATAATAAAACAGAAATTTAATGAGACAAAAACCAACAACAAAAATAGAGGCACTTACAAGAGATCTCAGAAAGTTTTTCTTTGTAAAAATTCTTTTAAGCATAGTTTTAATATTTTATTTGTTACTAAAAGAGTGTTTAAATCTGCGTTATTTCTTCATATAATTCATCAACCAATTTATCGTAGATACTCATGGTCTTACCAAGAATTATCTGTTCATACGTAAGGTTTTCAGAATGTAACGGATTTTCCGTTTGATAAGGAGCATTTAAATCGATTCCGTCTTCATTGGCAATTCTTTTAATCAGCTCTTTATATTTTTCATTGAATTTCCCCAACACTTCCAGTTTTTCCTGACAATCATCTATTGAAGAAAGCTCCTGAATGATGTATTCTTTTTCAATGATGAGCCTTGTTTCCAATTCGGCTTTGAATCCGTCTATATTCATAGTTTGTAGTATTTAACAATGTAGCGGCTTACTTTGAGATGCTTCGACAAGCTCAGCATGACAGTGCAATTGTTACATTATTAGATTAGTATATTGTTACATTTTACGAAGTAACGGACTTTGTCTGTATCTTTCCTCCTGATATTCTTCGTAAAGATTTTGCAGGGTTTCGGAGATTTTCGCATACCCGATCTCTTTTCCCCAAGCCAATAATCCTTTTGGATAATTTACGCCTTTCTGCATTGCCAATTCCAGATCTTCATCGTTGGCAACACCTAATCTTTTGGCTTCTACTGCTTCATTGATTAGCATAGAGATAATTCTCAAAAATATTTGTTGATAAAGTACATCGTCTTTTTCTGCAATAGATTTTTCTGCTCCTTCCGAATAATTGTAGAAACCTTTTCCTGTTTTTCTGCCATGAAGTTTCGCTTCCGACATTCTTTGCTGCAGAAGAGACGGTTTGTATTTTGGATCGTAGAAATATTCGTTGTAAACGGTCTTGGTTACAGAGAAATTTACATCTACTCCGATTAAATCCATTAATTCAAAAGGACCCATTTTAAAGTTTCCAATTGTCTTCATGGCTTCATCAACCTGTTCTACTGTTGCTATATTTTCTTCAACAATTCTTAAACCTTCCCCATAATAAGGACGGGCGATCCTGTTCACAATAAATCCTGGAATATCTTTGGCAATCACAGGAGTTTTCCCCCAGTCTTTCATGAGATTGTAGATTTTTTCCGCTAAAGATTTTTCTGTTAATAAAGAAGGAATGACCTCCACTAAAGGCATCAAAGGAGCCGGATTGAAAAAATGAATCCCGATAAAACGCTCCGGTTTTTGTAGTTCCGCACCGAGAGAGGTGATGGAAATAGAGGATGTATTGGAACCAATGACACAGCTTTCAGAAACGTGTTTCTCTAATTCTGTGAAAACTTTGGTTTTTATGTCTTTATTTTCGATAATGGCTTCGATGATCAATTCGCAATCTTTGAAGTCCTTCAATTCTGTAGCAATGGAAATATTAGCTAAAATTTCAACCATTTTTTCTGATGAAATTTTCTGCTTATTAACCAATTTAGTTAATGTTTTTTCCAACCCTACGGTTGCCGTTTCTACTTGTTTTGGATTGGCATCGTAGACCCAAACCTTGCATCCGTTCGTTGCGGCTACTTGTGCAATGCCGATTCCCATTGTTCCGGCACCGATAATTCCTACATTCATTTATTGTAAAATGTATTTATGTAAAAAGTATTCATGTAATAAAAAACAGATTTAAGCCTTAATCTATGCAAAAAGTCATTCATACATTTTACATGAATACCTTGGTACTAAGTTATCTTCCTTTATAATTAGGTTTTCTTTTTTCTAAAAAGGCACTTACTCCTTCTTTAAAATCTTCTGTTTCTGCGGCTTCCTGTTGTAAGTCTCCTTCCAGTTCCAATTGTTCTTTCAGGGTATTGTTGTAAGAAGCAGCGAATGCTTTTTTGGTTAATTTAATGGCTGCAGTTGGCATATTTGACATTTTCTCAAGAATTTCCATTGATTTCGGAACAAATTCTTCTTCATTGAAAACTTCAGCAACCAAGCCATAAGATTTTGCTTCTTCCGCGGACAATCTTTTTCCTGTGAATGCTAAATAATTGGCCAATTGTCTTCCTAACAGTTTGGGCAAATAGTATGTTCCTCCCGTATCAGGAATTAATCCAATATTTGAAAATGCCTGAGCAAAATATGATTTGTCAACCGCCAAAACGAAATCAGAAATCAAAGCCAGCATTGCTCCTGCTCCTACTGCAGGACCATTTACCAATGCAACGACAGGTTTTCTGCAACGTGTAATTTCCGTAACCAAAGGATTGTAATAATCTGTTACAATTTTTCTGATAATGTCATTGTCATGATGTTCATTCCCTTGTACAAAAGCATCATCAAGATTCTGACCGGAACAAAAAGCTCTTCCTCTTCCTGAAATTGCGACACATCTTACCGTAGGATCTTCGCTACATTCTTTAACAAAATCTTTGAGATCCGATAAAGATGGTTTTGTAAGTGCATTCATAGTTTCCGGCTGATTGAGGTAAGCGATTTTAAGCTTTCCGTCAAAATGCGATTCAATGTCAATTTGTGTATACATATTATATTGGCTATTAATAGGTTAATATTAAAAATGATTGTTTTATAAAATTAATCATTTTTAATGACATTTAAAATAATCAAAAGGCTCTAAACAATCTAAACATTGGTACGATGCCTTACATAACGTAGATCCGAATCTACTGATTTGTTTGGTATGTTCAGAACCACAACGAGGACATTTTTTAGGTTTTCCAATGTGGTGTTCGTCTGCTCCTTTTTCCGGGGGAGTAATTCCATAAGCACGAAGTTTTTCTCTTGCTTCATCGGTAATCCAATCCGTTGTCCAAATCGGAAACATTTTGGTAACCACTTTCGCTTCCCAACCGTTTTCTTTCATGATCTTGATAATATCTTCCTCAATGGTAAACATAGCGGGACAGGCAGAATAAGTCGGCGTAATCGTTACTTCACAAGAATTTTCGCTGGTAACTTTCGCTTCTCTTACAATACCTAATTCCACGATATTGATTACCGGAATTTCCGGGTCGGGAACTAATTCTAATATTTCTAAAGGATTTTTCATAATTAATTTGAAAATTTGAAAATTCGGGTAATTTGAAAATTATAGGTGGTCGCACATTTTCAAATTAGCACATTTTCAAATTAATTCATTGATTTTTTTACCACGTACACCCAGGATACGCTCTCTGCATATACTGCAATTCACAAAGAATATATCCAAAATATTCTGTATGATAACCCGTTCTTGATTTTGGCTGCATGAAAGGATTGGTAGGATATTCTAGTTGAAAATCTGCAAAATCTTTCTTTGTAATCGCTAAAAATTCTTCGTAAAGAGCATCTGTATTTGGGGCAATATTTAGGGCTACCAAATCATCTTCTCCTTCTGTTTTTGCGAATAAGCCTTTTGTGTATTCCCAGATATTTTCAATTGCTTTTTCTAAACGAGACTTACTTTCTTCTGTTCCCTGAGCGAAAATCTTCATCCAGGAAGCAGCGTGCGTATAATGATATCTTACTTCTTTCAAAGATTTTTGAGCAATGGCAGAAAGCTCTTCGTTCGTTGAATTTGATAATGCTTCATACATCAATTTCTGATACACCGCGAAAACGTACACTTTTAAAATCGTCTGGGCATAATCTTCGTTCGGAAGTTCTGTCCAGTGTGCATTCAGATATTCGTGTTCATATCTCAGAAATGCTAAATCATCTTCACTTTTACCGTTATCGATCACTCTTGACGCGTAAACGTAAAAATTATTGGCCTGGCCAAGTTCATCCAACGCAATATTAGTTAATGCAATATCTTCCTCCAGATAAGGACCTTCACCGCACCATGCAGACAAACGCTGTCCCATAATGAAACTGTCGTCTGCTAGTTTTAATAAATAATTATATAATGGGTTCATTGTTTTTTTATTTGTAAAATGACTCAATGTAAAATGTATTAATGATTTGCAAAATAAATTTTCAAAGAATCTATCATTTTAATTTAATACTTTTTACATTAATACAATTTTCTACATATTTTTTACATCGTTTGGAATCTCATAGAAAGTCGGGTGACGGTACAATTTGTCATCAGCCGGATCGAAGAAAGCTTCTTTATCCACCCCTTCCGAAGTCACGATATATTTACTTGGAACCACCCAAACTGAAGTTCCTTCTTTTCTTCTTGTATAAACGTCTCTTGCATTCTGCAAGGCCATTTCTGCTGTTGGCGCCTGTACAATTCCAACGTGTTTGTGAGATAATCCCGGTTTAGTCTGAATAAACACTTCCCACATATCTAATTGACTCATTTTTTTGATTTTTTAAATATAAATATTGAACCAATAATACCTGTAATCCAGCAAATAATAATTATTATATCATTAGTCTCGTTGCCTCTAATTCGATTTTTAAAGCTATCACCAAATCTATCTAAATCGAAATCCATAATAATCAACATTAAATAAGATAAGGCTATTAGACCTACTATGGCAAACCATTTACCGTCAGTATTTTTGGAAGATCCATAAACGAGATAGTTCATTAAGAGACCAATAGGAATACTAATTAAAATTGAAAAAAAGATTAACAGAAAAATTGGCATTACTATAAACTAACTTTTTCCTGTTTTTCCGCAAAAGCTGCCGCTGCCTCTTTCACCCAAGCATTTTCTCTTTGTGCTTTTCTCTTGGTTTCAATACGCTTTTTGTTGGCAGGACCGTTTCCTTTTAAGATTTCCATAAATTCATCCCAAGGAAGTTCCCCGAAATCGTAGTGCTGTCTTTCTTCATTCCATTTCAGGTCTTTATCCGGAATCGTTAATCCTAAAAATTCAGCCTGAGCAACCGTAACATCGATAAATCTCTGACGAAGACTGTCGTTACTTTCTCTTTTCACTCTGTAATTCATAGAGATTTTAGAGTTTGGTGAACTGTCGTCATTTGGGCCAAACATCATTAAAGCCGGCCACCAGAAACGGTTTAGTGAAGCCTGAGCCATTTCTTTCTGCTGTTTTGTACCACGGCAAAGCGCCATCAAAATCTCGTATCCTTGTCTTTGGTGGAAGGATTCTTCTTTACAGATCTTCACCATCGCTCTTGAATAAGGACCATAAGAATTCCCCATCAACATCACCTGGTTCATAATCGCAGCTCCGTCAACCAACCAGCCGATTGCGCCGATATCTGCCCAACTCAATGTCGGATAATTGAAGATACTTGAGTATTTCGCTTTTCCTTCCAACATATCTTCATAAGTAGCATCCCTGTCGGCTCTGATGCTTCCGTCTCCTAAAGTTTCAGTCGCAGAATACAGATACAATCCGTGTCCAGCTTCATCCTGGACTTTAGCCAGCAGTGCCATTTTTCTTCTTAATGAAGGTGCTCTGGAAATCCAGTTCGCTTCCGGCAGCATCCCGACAATTTCAGAATGTGCGTGCTGTGAAATCTGACGAACCAATAATTTTCTGTAATCATCAGGCATTACGTCTTTTGGTTCTACTTTATTTTCGTCGTGTACGTATTGTACAAATTTTTCTAAATCCATTTTCTTGTCTTTTGTAAAATGTAAAAAGTATTTACGTATTCATGAATACGTTTTACATTAAATCGTTAATACAATTTAAACATCATAATTAAGCATCACCACATTCGTTGTCGGGTGACATTGACAGGTAAGAACATAACCTCTGGCTACTTCTTCTTCGGTAAGTGCGTAGTTTTTTTCCATGAAAACTTCTCCTTCCAAAACTTCCGCTTTACACGTACAACACACACCTCCCTTACATGCAAAAGGTACAGGAAGATTGTCTTTCAATGCTTTATCTAAGATACTCTCTTTTTTTGAATTCAGGTGGAACGAATATTCATCATCATCAATAATCACCGTTACCATACTTTCAATATTGGCAATGGCTTTAAACTCATCACTCATTTCCTCCGTATTTTCTTCATCCGGAGCGGTGAAATATTCAAATAAAACCTGAATGGCAGGCACTTTTTTATCTTTCTTTAAATAATCTGCAATCCCTTTGATCATTTCTGAAGGGCCACAGATAAAATAAGTCGCTTCTTTTACATCAATATCAGCATATCTTTCAAATAAAAGTTCCAGTTTTTCAGGAGAAATTCTTCCTTCGAAAATCGGATCTTCATGCTGTTCGCGACTTACTAAATAAACCACTTTTAGTCTTCCGTTAAACTGTTCAACCAGTTTATCGATCTCAGCCTTTTTCATCACATGATTCATGCTTCTGTTACTGTAAAACAGATAAGCGTTTGAATTCGGCTCCTGGTAAAGACTTTCTTTGATATTCGATAAAACCGGAGAAATTCCGCTTCCTGCTGCCAAACCAACGTATGTTTTCACGTTTGTCGGGTGATAAGAAGTGTTGAAACCACCCATCGGAGGCATTACTTCCAGCATTTCATCCATGTGAAGATGTTCGTTGAAATAACCGGAAACTTTTCCGCCTTCCAACAATTTCACCAAAACTTCCAGCGTGTTGCTTTTTTCGCTTGGCGCATTGCAGATAGAATAAGAACGTCTTTCTTCATTTCCGTCGATCATCATTCGGAAATTAAGATACTGCCCCTGCTTGAACCTGAATTTATCTTTTAGCTCCTCAGGAATTTCAACGGCTACATTCACTGCATCGCTGGTATCTTTCTGAACTTTTACCGTTTTAAGTTTGTAAAATGAATTCATTTATTTTTTAAGTATTCTGTTAATTTTTCCGCCTTCGCATTTTGGAAGACTGTCCTGAGCGTGAATTTTCACTTTTGTTGTGATTCCTACCCGTTTTTTTATTTCGTTTTCTATGTTTTTTCCAAAGTTTCCGACAAAAATAGCATAATCATCGGTATTTATATTTAAATTTTTAGAAGCGATCAAATCATCATCAATTTCAACATCAATATCCAAAGCAACACACATTTGTTCTTTTTCAATCGGAGTTAAATAATAATTCGGCACCACACCTTCCACATGAGAAAATGCTTCCTCAATCTGACTTGGATATACGTTTACGCCCCTAACAATTAACATATCGTCGGCTCTTCCGATAATAGGTTTCATTTTCACCATTGTTCTTTTTCCGTTTTCGTCGTAATAAAGGCTTGTGATATCGTTCGTCCAGTACCGTAAAAGCGGCATTGCTTTCTTAGTTAAAGTCGTAATCACCAAAACACCTTCTTCCCCAAAAGGAACCGGTTGCTTCGTGATCGGATCTAAAATTTCAGGATAAAAATGATCTTCCCAAATATAAGAGCCCCCTTTTTCCTCAAAATCTTCCATCGAAACTCCGGGACCAATAATTTCACTTAACCCATAAATATTGGTTGCGTGAACTCCTAATCTTTCTTCAATATGATGCCTTATAATTTCCGTCCAAGGCTCTGAACCTAAAACGGCATATTTTAAACTAATTTCATCCGCAGAAATTCCACGTTTTGCAAATTCATCAGCCAATGTTAAAGCATAAGATGGCGAACAACAAAGAACTTCCGGTTGAAAATCCATAATTAAATCGACTTGTCTCGCCGTCATTCCGCCGGAAATCGGCAGAACGCTCATTCCTAATTTTTCAGCTCCGTAATGCAATCCTAATCCGCCCGTGAAAATTCCATAACCATAAGCGTTGTGCAACTGCATTCCGGGTTTTGCTCCCGCCGCATTTAAAGATCTCGCTACGACTTCGCTGAATAAATCAACGTCTTCTTTTGTATATCCCACTACCGTTGGTTTTCCCGTTGTCCCGCTTGAACAATGAATTCTCTGAAGCTCATTTTTTGGAACAGTGAATAATCCGAACGGATAGTTATCTCTCAAATCCTGTTTGTAAGTAATCGGAAGTTTCGTGATATCTTCAATCGACCTGACTTCTTGTGGAGATATTCCGAGTTCATTAAATTTTCTTTTATAAAATTCCGACTTCTCCCCAAGATAGTCTACCAATTTCGCCAATCGCTCAGATTGAAGCTGTCTCAATTGATCGAGCTTTAGATATTCAACATCAAAATCCATAACTAACTAACATTTGTTAGGTGTAAATTTAAAAAGATTTTGGAACGTGACAAAATTTTTATGATTTTCGTCATATTTTGAATGATTCTAAATAATTTGAGTTAAGGTTGAGATTGAGTTTAAGGAAGATTTTACGTTGATTTGTCATTCTGAACAAAAGCGAAAGTGGAGTAAAGAATCTATAGATACCTTAGATTCTCCTTCGTCGAAATGACAGTTTTGCACAACAATTATCAACGTAGTTTGTCATTCAGAGCGGAACGAAGTGGAGCGTGGAATCTAGGTAAAGTTTTATTGTAGCTGTCGAGATTCTTACGAAATGATAAACTAACTGGCTATATTATGTAAATAACTGTGAGATTCTTCCTTCGTCAGAATGACAATGAAATGTTTATTTTTTCTGATTACCCAATAATCCAAAAAGAATTTTATCCCTGATTTCGTCGGTAATTTCAGTAGTCGATTCGATATTTCTTTTGAACCAGAAATAAGAATTGTTTAAGGTATGAAGAATAAATCTTGTCGTAAAAGCAGGAGATTTCAGTTCCCAATTTTCTGCCTGATAGATTTCAGAAATTAAATCTTCAACTTCCTGCTGATAATTTTTTCTGAGTTCAACAAATTCAGGAAGTCTTTCTTCCAAATGTTTCCATTCGTTGGAATAAATGTGGGTAACATCACGGTTCTTAAGAACAACCGACAAATGCTTATCAATAAAAAGGTTCAGCTTTTCCTTTGGCGAAATATTGGTGCTTTTTACGTCCTGAAGTTCATCGAAAAATTCCTGTGCGATTCCAAAACAGATCCACTCCAGAATTTCTTCCTTCGAACGGATGTGTGCATACAAAGAAGCTGCTTTTATATTGAGCTTGGTAGCCAGATCTCTTACAGAACTTCCCATGTAGCCCTTTTCTTTGAAAAGTTCTACCGCAACGTCTAATATTTTCCTTTGTTTTTCTTTTAACTCCATTTGCAAAACGCAAAAGTAATTATTTTGATTTTAATATTTGATTTTGAAAGGATGATTTTTAAACTTGGGAACTTCCATTACGTTAATAACATTCTTATTGTCATTCTGATGAAGGAAGAATCTATAAAATTATCAAAAGAGACTCTTCATTTCACTTCGTCCATTCGTAATGACAGAGCGTAAGTCTTAAAGCATACAAATGATTTTGTTTAAGTCTGACTGTTCTTCCGATAAATTTATCCTAAATCATAGGAATCGGAAAATTTGTCTTTTTCAAACCGAACAAAAATACAAAATTCGGAAAATTTGTCCTTTATTTTTAAAAATTCAACAATTGAACACTTTTTGAGATAAAGTAACCGAATTAAATGATTAAATAGGATTGAGGACATCAGAAATTAGAAAATCGGATAAAAAATTTAACATTCATTTGACTCTTATGGTCTGAAATCTGATGTCTAAAATCTAAAAATGAAAACTAAGATTAAAAAGAATCAAAAATATACAAATATGAACTTAAACCAATATACAGTAAAATCACAAGAAGCCATTCAGGCTGCGCAACAAGTTGCCATGGAATTTGGCAATCAGCAGATTGAACCTCAACATCTCCTTGAAGGAATTTTTCAGGTAGATGAAAATATATCGCCTTTCTTATTGAAAAAATCTGAAGCAGATGCCGTTTTGGTAAGAGAGCGCAACCGTGAAAATTTAGAAAAGCTTCCTAAAGTACAGGGAGGAAATATTTATCTTTCACAATCGGCAAACAAAGTGTTGCTTGACGCTCCAAATATTGCTAAAAAAATGGGCGATGAATACGTAACGATCGAACATTTGTGGCTTTCATTGTTAGAAACCAATTCAGAAGTTTCGAAAATGCTAAAAGATATGGGCGTTACAAAAAATCTTTTGGAAGGCGGAATTAAAGAATTAAGAAAAGGAAGCAAGGCCACTTCTGCAAGTTCAGAGGAAACCTATCAATCTCTAAATAAATATGCTAAAAACTTCAACGAATTAGCTGCAGAAGGAAAATTAGATCCAGTAATCGGGCGTGATGAAGAAATCAGGAGAGTATTACAGATTCTTTCCAGAAGAACAAAGAATAACCCTATTCTGATTGGTGAACCCGGTGTTGGTAAAACTGCGATCGCCGAAGGAATTGCCCACAGAATTATCAGCGGTGATGTCCCTGAAAACCTGATGGATAAAACATTATATTCATTGGATATGGGAGCTTTGATCGCCGGAGCCAAATACAAAGGTGAGTTTGAAGAGCGTTTGAAATCAGTAGTGAATGAAGTGATCAAATCAGACGGACAAATCATTCTTTTCATTGACGAGATCCACACTTTGGTAGGAGCCGGAGGTGGTGAAGGCGCGATGGATGCTGCAAATATTTTGAAGCCAGCTTTAGCAAGAGGTGAATTAAGAGCTATCGGCGCAACGACTTTAAACGAATATCAAAAATATTTCGAAAAAGATAAAGCGTTGGAAAGACGTTTCCAGAAAGTGATGGTGGAAGAACCGGATACAGAATCCGCAATTTCTATCCTTCGAGGAATTAAAGATAAATATGAAGCGCATCATAAAGTCAGAATCAAAGATGAGGCGATCATTGCAGCGGTGGAAATGTCTCAACGATATATTTCCGACCGATTTTTACCGGATAAAGCGATCGACTTGATTGATGAAGCTTCTGCAAAATTAAGAATGGAAATCAATTCAAAACCTGAAGAGCTGGATGTTTTAGACAGAAAGCTAATGCAGATGGAAATTGAATTGGCGGCGATTTCAAGAGAAGGAAATCAGACGAAAATCGACCATTTGAAAGAAGACATTGCAAAAATTTCTGAGCAAAGAAATGAAATCAATGCTAAATGGTTAAAGGAAAAACAAAAGTCTGAGGATTTAACTCAGATTAAAAAAGATATAGAATCTCTGAAACTGGAAGCAGAAAGAGCTTCAAGAGCAGGAGATTATGCAAAAGTCGCGGAAATCCAGTACGGAAAACTTCGTGAAAAAGAGGAAGAGCTTTCCAAGGTAGAACTTGAAATGCAAAACCATCAGAATGAACTAATTAAGGAAGAAGTAACTTCCGAAAACATTTCTGAAGTGATTGCTAAATGGACAGGAATTCCGGTAACAAAACTCCTTCAATCCGAAAGAGAAAAGCTGTTACATCTTGAAGCAGAGCTTCACCACAGAGTTGTAGGACAGGATGAAGCCATTCAGGCGGTTGCAGATGCAATCAGAAGGAACAGAGCCGGATTAAGTGATGATAAAAAACCAATCGGTTCGTTCTTATTCTTAGGAACAACCGGAGTCGGAAAAACCGAGCTGGCAAAAGCTTTGGCAGAGTTTTTATTCGACGATGAAAACAATATGACGAGAATTGATATGAGTGAGTATCAGGAACGTCACAGTGTTTCGAGATTAGTGGGTGCACCTCCGGGATATGTGGGGTATGATGAAGGCGGTCAGTTGACCGAAGCGGTAAGAAGACGACCATATTCTGTGGTACTTTTGGATGAAATTGAAAAAGCACATCCGGATGTTTTCAACACACTGTTACAGGTTTTGGATGATGGTCGTTTGACGGATAATAAAGGTAGAGTCGTGAATTTCAAAAACTCGATTATTATTATGACCTCGAATTTAGGTTCGCACTTGATTCAGGAGAATTTTGAAAATATCACGGATGAAAACCAGGATGAGATTGTAGATAAAACAAAAGATGAAGTTTTTGATTTATTGAAGCAGACACTACGTCCGGAATTCTTAAACAGAATTGACGAGGTGGTATTGTTCCAGCCTTTAAGAAAAAAAGAAATCGGAAAAATTGTTCAGTATCAGTTGAGAGGATTCAATGATATGTTGACAAAACGAAATATCATTATGACTGCAACTCAGGATGCCGTAGATTATCTGATGAATAAAGGGTACGATCCTGTTTTCGGAGCCAGACCGTTGAAAAGAGTGATCCAACAGGAAGTCTTGAATAAATTATCTAGAGAAATTCTTGCTGGAACCGTGAATGACGGGGACAGAATCACTTTGGATTATTTCGAGGAAACAGGTTTGGTTTTCAGACCTACAGAATTATAAGTAGTTTTTTTCATATATATTATTTTTGTAGTAAGTGCTGTAGATGTTAAGTCTGCGGCACTTATTTTTTCTTCAACCTATCCAAATTCTTTATAATTTTATTTAAAATTTACAATCCGTGAAAAACCCATAAATAATCAGGAAAAACCCGTGTCGTATTAACATAATTTTTTTTGAAATTTGCACTACCAACTAAAATTTCATTTATAAAACTAGTTTTATGGAAACAAAACCTAACCTAAACGTTGAGGCATTTGAGCAAAACTCAGTGTCAAACACGATGAGTTGTGAATTTATTCAGACTTTGATCAACAATTACAGAAACAATCATTTGGCATTTGTAAAAGACAGATTGGGAATTGACGATGCACATTCTATTCATTTTGATTTAGAGACCTTAAAGAAATTTATCTCTGACATTGAAAATGAAACCCGAAAAAATGCACCCAATACAACAGATCAGGATTTAGGCATCAGATTTTATTATGCAGCTTATCCGAAAAAAGAAGATTGGGATATCATGAAAGACACTCCGATTGAGGCAGAATATGCGGAAAGACATACTTTGGTTATGGTTCCTACAATGAAAGCTGATGATGGAGAAGGCAATATGCTACCCTATGATTTCAATCCACTTAGCACAGCCGGAGAAGGCGAATTACTCGCTATGGCTTCTGCAAGAAATTCAAAATTGGAGGGCGATATTATTTCCCAGAATCACGGAGTATTAAATCCACCAAATAATCTTAAAGTAGAAACTTTTTAAAAATATCCTAAAAAACAATTAAGACTCAATGACTGAACTGGAAATAATTTTACAAAATTCTCTAATATGGGTAGAAGGTCTTGCAGCTTTAGTTTCAATATTATATTATCCTAAAATCAAAAATCAATATTGGAAATATTTCTCATATTATTTAATACTAATGTTTCTTTGTGAAGTCATGGGAAAATGGGGTGAGAATTTCATTGATTATAACAAACAGAATTTTTATAATTATTTCGTAATTCCTATTGAATTTATTTTCTTTTTTTGGATCTATGCTGCAAAATCTTTTGCAAAGCCTAAATTATTTTATGTAATATCGGTATTGTATTTACTTTCTTTGGTATTTGGGGAAGTTTTCTCTACCAAGAAGATTATTATGTCATTCAGCTACACGTTTGGCTGTCTGATTCTTATGGGATTAGTTATAATGGAATATTATAAACAGATTAATTCATCAGATATTCTGAGTTTCAATAAAAACCCGATGTTTTATATTAATTTAGGGGTCACTTTATTTTATATAGGAACCTTACCTTTTTGGACATTTTTTGCCTACATAAAAGATTATAGAGACATCTATCATATTTATTTTTCTTACTTTTTGATTTCAGGAATTGTTATGTATTTATTATTCTCAATATCATTTATATGGGGAAAACAGAGCTCTTAGTAACATTAATACTTTTCAACATTTTCTTTGTACTCTTTGTAGTAGCAGTTATGATCTATATCAGAAAATATCGGCAAAGGAAAAAAGAATACTTGAATGAGATTGAAATCAATAACGAAATTCATCAGAAAGAACTTCTTGCAACCCAGCTGGAAATTCAACAGGCAACCATGCAGCAAATCGGAAGAGAACTGCACGACAATATAGGACAAAAGCTTACTTTGGTAAGCCTTTATACTCAACAAATGTTATATGAAAATAAAGTTCCGGAAGCGAGTGAAAGAATTGAACAGGTTTCACACATCATCAATCAGTCTCTTCAGGACCTTCGAAGCTTATCAAAGACACTGACAGATGACAATATCAATCAGAAGGAAATTGTAACTTTGATACAGGAAGAAGTAGACAATACCAACTCATTTAAAAAATGTCACATCACTTTTGAACATAATTTTGACCAGTTGGATTTAAGTTTTGTCCATAAAAATGTGCTTTTAAGAATTACCCAGGAATTTATTCAAAATAGCATCAAACATTCTCAATGTAAAAATATTCATATCCGATTAGATACTTCCGAAGATTTTCTTTGGAGACTGGAAATTACCGATGATGGAACCGGTTTTGATACTTCAAAAACACGCAACAATGGGATTGGTCTTACGAATATGAAAAACAGAGCTAAAATCATTAATGCCGATTTTACCCTGGAAAGCGAAAAAGATAAAGGAACACAGGCTAAAATAACTTTAAAAAGACACTCATGAAAAAGACAATAGTAATTGTAGACGACCATGTGCTTATTGCGAAAGCTTTGGAAGGAATTATTGATAATTTTAACGACTTTGAAGTTATTTATGTGGCAGAAAACGGGAAAGATCTTATTCAAAAGTTTGAAGAAAAAAAAACTACTCCCGACATCATCCTGTTAGACATCAGCATGCCCATAATGGATGGCTTTGAAACGGTATCATGGCTTCAGGAACATCATCCTGAAATTAAAGTAATGGCTTTAAGTATGCAGGGCGATGATAAGAGTGTCATAAAAATGGTAAAGAACGGCGCAAAAGGCTATCTGCTAAAAAACACTCACCCAAAAGATCTTGAAGAAGCACTAACAAGACTTGATAAAGATGGATATTTTTATCCGGAATGGGCATCAAAGATTATTCTTTCCAATCTCAACAGTCACCATGATTCCGATACAAATATCAAAATCTCTGACAGGGAAAAAGAGTTTTTAAAATATACCGTAACCGAGCTCAGCTATAAAGAGATTGCAGAAAAAATGTGCTGCAGCCCAAGAACTGTAGAGAGCTACCGCGACCAACTCTGTGAAAAACTGGATCTGAAAACCAGAGTAGGACTGGCTATTTATGCTATTAAAAATGGTTTTGCAGAATCTTAATTTATACACAAACACATTCAATTATATATTTAACTCAAGAAAGCCTTTCTTTTATTTTGGAGAAAGGTTTTTTATTTCCACAACAATCAATTAAAAAACAAAAATCATCAAAAACTCAAATAGCATGAATATGTTATAAACTTAAGTCAAAAACATTAACACATTAATATTAAAATTTCAAAATCATTATTGTTTATTAATTTCAAATATTCTAAATTCACTTATAGAAATTTAAAACTATATGATATGAGAAAATTATTATTAGGCGTTCTAGTCTTAGGATCTTTATCATCCTGTAATAGTGATAATATCACCAATCAATCTGAAGATTTATCCAATACTTCAGAATCTTCCAATATAGTCAGAAGAGGTTGCCCGTCGGAAGAGTTACGACAGGAGGCTTTGAAGAATAGTGCAGAATTGAGGCAAAAATTTGCGCTGTTGGAAAGCAATACTGAAAGATTTGCCAATGACCTGAAATTAGGAAAAGTGCTTGCTGACGGCAGTGTAGAAATTCCAGTAGTGGTAAATGTTCTCTACAATACCACGGCAGAAAATGTTTCTGATGCAAGAATTGCAGAACAAATTGCTGTACTGAATCAAGATTATAGTGCTACAAACACTGATATTAGTAAAATTCCTGGTGAATTTCAGGGAGTAAGTTCCGGAGATATAAAAGTTAAATTCAGATTGGTAAATACAATAAGAAAAAAAATCACTACCAAGAGCTGGAGAACTAATGACGCTATGAAAAAAGCTTCTTCCGGAGGAATTGATGCAACAAATCCTACTAATTATCTTAATATGTGGGTGGTAGGCAAAATGACAAGTCAGGGCCAGACTATTTTAGGATATGCTACATTCCCTGAATTTGCAGGTTTATGGAATGACGGCGTGGTAATTGCCGCTCCTTTCTTTGGCAAAACAGGAGCTTCTTCTCCTTTTAATTTAGGACGAACTGCAACTCATGAAGTAGGCCATTACCTGAACTTAAGACATATTTGGGGAGATGCTAATTGTGGAAATGATTTGGTAGATGATACTCCTACACAGACAACAGCTAATTACGGAAAACCAACTTATCCTCTTTACAACACTTGTACAGGAGTCCAAAGATCCGTTATGTTCATGAACTATATGGATTATGTAGATGATGCTGCCATGTTCATGTTCTCTGCAGGACAAAAAACAAGAATACAGTCTGTAGTTGCTTCATCAGGAGCAAGAGCCGGATTAAGAGTATATTAAAAAATTAATCTTCATAAAAAAGCCTGAGAATTCTCTCAGGCTTTTTATTTATAAATTCTTTGAATTATTTTCTGGTGTATAATCCATGAAAAGCCCACCGTCTAAATTGATTGATTTCACTTTCTTCTTGATAGGAATCGTAAGAACCGTTTTCGTCTGATCTTTTTCCCATACGGAAGGAGAAAAATGAAGGGTTTCGGCATCACCGTCTTCGTATTTAATTTTAGCATCAAAAGGGATGGCAAAACCACCTACGTTATCTACGCTGATAGAAAGCAGATTATTTTGTTGCGCTGTAGCTCCTACTTTTAAATCAATATAATTATTGGTGTAGAACCAGTTATTAAAAAACCAGTTCAGATTCTTACCGGAACCGGTATTCATAGAGTTAAAATAATCCCATGGAATCGGATGTTTTCCGTTCCAGTTGTCCATATAATGATGAAGTGCTTTTTTAAATAGTTCATCTCCTAAATAGTCTTTCAAAGCCAGGTAAGATAAGGAAGCTTTAACATAAGAATTGTTGCCATAGCCTGCTCCACTCACCTGTGTACTCATTGTAATAATAGGCTGATCCTGTTCTGAAGAAGGATCATTGATCCATCTTTTTACACGGAAATTTTTGTAAAACTCCTGTGCGGCAGCTTCACCGTTTTCATCAATTCCGATAAGATATTCCAAAGTGGTTGCCCAACCTTCATCCATGAAAGCATAGCGTGTTTCATTGATTCCCATATAAAAAGGAAAATAGGTATGCGCAATTTCGTGATCTGCCGTTAATCTTGCATCCTGAAAATCATCCGGAATACTCGTATCATTAATCATCATAGGATATTCCATATCTGCATATCCTTGAATGGCGGTCATTGCATTATAAGGATATTCCACACCCGGCCAGTTTTTTGAGAACCAATCCAGATTATATCTCATCCAGTCTACATAATGCTCAAAATCTTTGGCTCCGCTCTTATACCCTGCCTGAACGCTCACTCTTTTTGTTTTCAGCTGTACACTTGCTGCATCCCAGTTATAATGTTTACTCAGGGCAAAACAAAAGTCAGTGATATGGCTGGCTTTAAATTTCCATACATTCCACTTATTCTGTTTGGTAACTTTACCAGATTTCATTTCCTGTTCGGTCGCAATATTTATTACCTTATCACTTCTTAAAGAAGTTTTATATCTTTTCAGGTGTTCCGGCTGAAGAACGGATTCGGGGTTAAGAAAATCTCCTGTTGCCCAAACCACATAATTTTTGGGAGCCGTAATCGCAAACGAATAGTCATTAAAATCGTTATAAAATTCCTGTCTGTCAGAATGTGGCAGCATATCCCATCCGTTGTAATCATCATACACAGAAACTCTAGGGAAAGAATAAGCCACATAAAATGTTTCAGGATCTATTTGTCCTTCTCTTCCGCTCTGAACAGAAAGAGGATATTCCCACTCTATTTTGATCTCAGCTTTTGACTTTGACTTTAAAACAGAATTCAGCTTTACTTTTTCTACCGTTCCCCAATCATCACTATTAATATTATATTTTTCACCATTTACAGTAAATGATTTAATGTCTAATCCTGATGATAAAAAATCTTTAGAAACAAATCCCGATCTTGGCGACTGGGGTTTGTGTAAATTATTCACAAATCGTATTGCCAATTCGTTCAGGTCATTCGGACTGTTATTGCTATAAACAATAGTTTCTTTTCCGGAAACTATTTTCGTTGCGCCATCCACTTTTACCTCAACATTATAAACTCCTTTATTTTGCCAATAGTTTTTTCCCGGTGCTCCCGATATACTTCTTGTACCATTTTCATACGCCTTTTTTATGTTTCTCGGCATATAAAGTTCCTGAGCAGAAACCTGCTGCAAGGTAACGATCATTAATAGCCCCGAAAGAAACTGTCTCATATTCCCAATTTTATTAATTCGTCCCAAAATTAAGGAAAATGTGGAACAGAAAGCGTATTCGTTCAAGCATAGAGAATATTTAACGAAAAATAATTGTATTTTTAAATTTTACAATCGTTCCTGTTCATCGGTCTTCTTGATGGTCTTAACATTTTTCACAGACTGGTTTCCGAAATTGAATTTTAAAGAAAATGTAAAGCCCTGCGTATCCTGATAATCCAAAAAGTAATTATCCTGATTCGCATATTTCGTACTGATTTTCTGTTCCATAGTTCTGAAAATATCATTAAATACAAAACTTGCTTCCAGTTTTTTATTGAAGAACTTTCTGTTCATCACAAAATAGGCAGACCAGCATCCGGAAATTCTGAATGTTCCCTGTATTCCCGGAGAATAGTAATTATGACCTACTTCCATTTTCCAGTTACTGTTTTTATCTAATGTGAAAGAGGTAGAAATATCGGAAACCCAGTTCCAGACTTTGTTCTTATAAAGAATATCATCCACTCCTTTAAAATAATTCTTATTATGCTCCAAATTTTCTGAAAGAACCAAGCTCCACCAAGGCTTGATCTGGAAGTTTTTATATACACTCAATCCATAAGCCTGACCTTTTTCAATATTGGTATAGTAATAGATCAGATTATTGGAACTTGGCTCCTGAAAAGAAATTTCCATTGACGGGTATAGTTCTTTTCTGTAATACAAATCTACATTCCATTCTTTCCATGAATAGGTAAGATTAAGATTATGGACAATGGTCGCTTTCAGTTTAGGATCTCCCTGAAAATAAGAAAACAGATTATAATAGGATTTTGCAGGATTGAGCCAAGAATAAGAAGGTCTGCTGATTCTTTTTCCATACGAAAATCCGAATTCCTGTTTATTTTCAGTCGTATACTGCACATAAGCTGTTGGAAATAAGCTCCAGTAATTATTTTTATTAATTTCATGAGGTTCAGATACAATACCTTCCAGGTCTGTCATTTCCGCACGAAGCCCGCCTTTGAAGCTCCATTTATCAAGGTTGTAGGCCAGAGAAGAATAAAGGGCAAAGTTCTGTTCCTTATAATCAAAAATATTGCTTTTTTCCGGTCTGTATTCAAACTGCCCGTTTTCATTGTCTGAAAAATCCAATTGGCTGTTTGTTTTTACAAAACTGTACTTCACTCCAGATTCCAACTCGAATTTATCCTTTTTCCACTGATAATCAAACTGCGTGGAATAAAGCTGAATATTACTTTTATTATTCGTCAAAAAATTTCTTTCTTCCGGTGTCTGATTAACAAAATCAAGATACGTCAGTACATTCTGATATTTCCGGGAATTATTTCCTGTAAAATAATTAATCCAGCTAAGATTACTGTTTTTATTTAATTTTCTGTCTACCTGAAAGCTTAATGAATTGTTGATGCTTCGGGAATAATGATCATTAATTGTGAGATAATTGGATTCCGCTATATCCTGATTATTATAAATCAGAGTAGGAACATGATACGTTCCGAAAGATTTCGGACTGAAATATCCTGAATAATTGAGACTTATATTGGTCAAACTATCAGCTTCATATTCAATATTGAAATTGACCGTATTCTGGTTGTTGTTTTTATCCTTTCTATTCATGGTACTAATCCATCTCGTCTGGTCTTCCTGATAATTCACGTAATCTGTTCCTTCCCTAATATATGTTCCCGCTCCTCTGTAGTAGCTTCCCATCACAGAAAGTTTATCTTTTTTATAAAACTGTGAAATCCCAATATTTCCTTTCGCATATTGAGTCTGAACATATTTTGAAGAAATTACGCCACGATAGCCTTCGATCTTATTTTTCTTCATTACAATATTCAGAACAGCGCTTCCCTGTGCTTCGTACTTTGCAGGCGGATTCGTGATGACTTCAACAGATTTCACTTCATCACCCTGAGTATTTTCAAGCAAGTTTTTGAGTTCGTCGCCTGTGAGCATTACTTTTTTATCGTTGATTGTCACCAAAATTCCTGTACCTTCTTTAACAGTCAAAACATCATTATTTACGACTACATTCGGTGTTTTTTTCAGGATTTCCCAGGCATTGAGCGAAGAAATATTGCTGTTTTCTACATTAAATTCTAACCTGTCGACTTTTCTTTTCACTACAGGTTTCTTTTTCGTTACCGTAACTTCTTCAATATCTTTATGATTGCTTTTTAAAACAATATCAAGTGTTTGTTGTTTTTCTGTATCAAAGCTCTTTTCAAAATATTCGTACTCAGGATTTTTAACTGTTATTTTTATTGGATTTGCAGAAATATCTTCCAATATAAAAATGCCATTATTATCGGTATTCAGTTGTTTTACCAATATATTTTGAGAATCATAGACTTCAATACTTACAGAAGAGAGTTTTTTATGGTCGACATCTGAGACCGTTCCTTCAATTCTTTGTTTCTGTGAAAACAGTAAAACCGGGAAACACAGCAATAAAATAGTTTTATACATTTTCTAATTTTTTACGGAATTATTATGAAGCAAAATTCCATATTGTCTTCAAGAATTTCGGTTAACAGAAGGTTAATGGCGGGTTAATGTTCATTAGGGAAAAACTAAATTTTTATCTTTGTTTTGATGATCTCTAAAAGTAAATATCTTATATCACTCTTTGCCTTCCTTTTTCTCCTGCTGTTGGGGATTCAGGTTTATTTTATGTATAAAACCTATCTGGTAAAAGAACGGGATATTTACAGAACCATCCATCAAGGTTTAACGAATTATACCGACAAACTGGAAGATGCAAGCAATGCAAAAGGCGTTTCTGTTGAGGATGATCTGCAAAGAATTTTCATTAAATACCGCGACAAAAAAATCAGCAAAGAAGAGTTTCTGAACTATTTTGAGCAAAACAAAAGAAATGCAGAAGCCCAAATAAGTAAATATATAGATAACCATTTTAAAAAAGAAGGATATAAAATTGCTGCCAAAATCCAATACATTTCCATCCTTTCTCTTCCTGACAAAACTCCTCTCATCGATAAACCTGTTATTTTGTATGAAACAAAGAACAAATTGAAAAAAACTGGGATTGCAAGCTCGGGAAAATGGGAGACTTCTTCGACATCTAGCACAGATGGTAAATTCAGCAAAAAAGATTCTTTTCTTGTGGAAAGCATTACTGAATTTGAAATTTTGAATATTAAAACGGTCGTATTCAAAGAGCTTATTCTTCTTTTTTTATGCTGTTTTTTACTGCTTGCAAGTGTTTTAGCTCTTTTTATTTTTACGGTCAAGAATTTAATCAAACAACAAAAACAGGTCGCAGTTCTTCATGCTGTTGTCGACAATATTTCGCATGAATTTAAAACCCCCATCGCTACATTGAAAATTGCAGCAAAAGCTTTGAAAAAAGACTGGAATCCCGAAACCCTTCCTTTGATCGACCGACAGATCAGCCGTCTCGAAAGTCTTATGAAACAGATCCACAAAGATGAAGACGGAGAAATCCTTTTTATTAAACCTGAAGACTGGGCTTTTTTTATTCAGGATTTAGCCTTTACTTATCCTGCGATCACCTTTGATTCTGAAATTAACGTTACCAGAGAGCTTCCATTTGATAAGAGCCTTTTGGAAACCATCATTAAAAATCTTTGTGAAAACAGCGTAAAATACGGAGCGTCTTTAGTAAAGGTCAATATTACGGATCTTAATGAGATTCTTATGATAGAAATTTCCGACAACGGAGTAGGGATAGAAAAGAAAGAGCTAAAAAATATCTTCGAAAAATTCTACAGAATTCAGTCCAACAATATCCATAATACGAAAGGATTGGGATTAGGACTGTATTTTGTGAAAAAAATTATCGATCAGTATAAAGGAAAAATTGATGTTATCTCTCAACCCAAAGAAGGCACTCTCTTTAAAATAAATCTACCCTATGAAAATTAAGATCCTTTTAGCAGAAGACGATTCCGATTTTGGAATGATCCTGAAGCAGTATCTGGAACTGGAGGATTTTGAAGTCGTTTGGTTTCAGAACCCTCAAGATATTACAGAGATTTTAAAATCTGATTTTTCTTTTCATATTGGAATTTTGGATATTATGATGCCCCATATTGACGGCTTTTCATTAGCTAAAATGATTTTAAAGGAGAAACCTGACTTTCCTGTTCTGTTTTTAACGGCAAAAAATCAAAAAATTGACCGATTAACAGGCTTAAAAATTGGAGCCGACGATTATATTTCCAAACCCTGCGATCCTGAAGAGCTTATTTTGAGAATTAAGAATATTCTTAAAAGAACTTTATCCACAACCACAGAAACGCAGATAAAGATTGGAAACTATTTTTTAGATACGGAAAAACTTCTGCTTTCCCATCCAGACGGAAATATCCGTTTAACGATCCGTGAACAGCAGCTTTTACTTTATTTGTTGAAACACAATCAAAAAACAATAAAGAGGGATGATATTTTGAACAATCTGTGGGAAACCAATGATTATTTTACGGGAAGAAGTCTTGATGTTTTTATCAGCAGATTAAGAAAATACTTCATCAATGATCCTGAAATCAAAATCCAATCCCTGAGAGGAATTGGATTTGAAATAGATTTTCCGACAAACTAATCTTATTAAAAAGAAAGATCTACCAACACCGGAAAGTGATCGGACGGATACAGCAGATTTTCTCTTCTGTCATTGATATGTCTGTGAGATTTTATTTTGAATCCTTTTACAAAAATATAGTCGATTCTTTCCTTTGGAACTTCGTTTACATTAAATCCGGTAAACGTTCCTACCGGGCCATAATGCTTGGTTTCAGAATGATAGAAAGAATCTGTTAAGTTTTGAGAAAGTATTTTAATCGGTTCCGAATCATCAGTTAAGTTGAAATCACCACTTAAAGTTACCGGCAGGTTTTTAGGATTAATTTCTTTGATCTTCTTTAAAATTAAATCCGCAGATTTTACTCTTGCCACATTTCCGATATGATCGAAGTGAAGATTAAGCGCCATGAATTCTTTTTTAGACTTCTTGTCTTTGAAAACAGCATACGTACAAACCCTGTTGTAAGCGGCATCCCAACCTTTTGAAGGTTTTTCAGGGGTTTCAGATAACCAGAAAGTTCCGGAATTTAAAACCTGAAGTCTGTTGGTATCATAGAAAATAGCTGAAAATTCTCCTTTTTCTTTTCCATCATCCCTTCCCACTCCTACATAATCATAGTTTCTCAATCCGTTCTTAATGTCTTTCATTTGTTCCGGAAGAGCTTCCTGAACTCCGAAATAATCCGGATGATAATAGCTTAATAAGTCGATTGCATCCTGTTTCCTCTGTGTCCAGGCATTATCTTTATCCGATTCTACCTGAAGTCTGATGTTGAAACTCATTACTTTCAGATCCTGAGAAAAATTGAGGATGAAAAGTAATACCATTAGTCCTGAAAATTTAAATTTCATTATTCTTAATTAAAAAGTTAAACAAAAATAAAACATATGTCTCATAAAGAAGCAATGAATGCCGATTTATTATTGAAAACAAAAAACTCCGGAATATATTCCGGAGCCTAAATATCTGAATTATTTCTCTTTAGTAAATTAAATTTCTTTGAACGTTTTTTAATAACTTTTTACTTGGAGGACTGATCGTCAGAATTCCAGCTGTTATTTTTAGGATTCATATCTGGAATCTGAGAATTAGGATCCAGTTTTACCTGAGCTATTTCTTTTGTCGAATCGATTTTAAAGGTCCATTCCGTATTTCTTTTCCAGACTTCTATCGGTAATTTTACGGTTTGTTCCGTACCATCTTTAAATTTCACCTGAACAGTTGTCGGCATCGGCAATTGCCCCAGGTTTTCCACCGTAATCTGCGCACCGTTTTTAAAGTCTCCGTTTACATACTTCACATTTTTTACAGACTGGTCGATTTTCCATTTATTGATAAACCAGCCTCTCCAGAACCAGTTAAGCTCTTCTCCGGAAACATTTTCCATCGTGTGGAAGAAATCCCAAGGAGTAGGATGCTTGAAAGCCCAACG
This sequence comes from Chryseobacterium sp., assembly GCA_039594975.1. Taxonomy (GTDB): domain Bacteria; phylum Bacteroidota; class Bacteroidia; order Flavobacteriales; family Weeksellaceae; genus Chryseobacterium. Next base: position 28,800 of record JBCNMJ010000017.1, read on the forward strand.
GTCGATATACGTTCTGAATGCCTTATCGAATTTCTCAGGGCTTAGAATCGAATTTCTTAAAACCTCCAGTCCAAGCCCCGGTTTATAATACGCTAAAACCCCGATGCTTCTTTCTTTCATATTATCTGGTCCTACCATGATGGGCTCAAAGTTATCGTTCATCAGAAACCCTCCCATTTGAGCAATATTTTTCTTCTCATAATATTCTCCTTTATTGAACGCCTCTGTTGAAAGTTCGTTGATAAAAGTGTTGAAACCTTCATCCATCCAGGCAAATAATCTTTCATTGGAACCTACGATCATTGGGAACCAGTTGTGCCCGAATTCGTGATCTGTAACCCCCCAAAGATCACCTCCTTTAGAGTTCATATGGCAAAAAACAATTCCGGGATATTCCATTCCCCCTTCGTTACCGGCAACATTGGTTGCAGCCGGATACGTATATTCGTACCATTTCGCTGAATAATGCTCGATTGCTGCCTTTGTATATTCTGTTGATCTTCCCCATGCTTTTTCTCCGGCACTTTCTGCAGGATAGGCTGAAATTGCTAAAGATTTTTTACCGCTTGGGAGATTAATTTTCGCTGCGTCTACGATAAATGCAGCAGAAGACGCCCATGCAAAATCCCTTGCCTGATTAATTTTAAACTTCCATGTTTTTGTTCCAGTTGCCTGATTTTTACCCAATTCAGATTCCGGGCGGATCATTATTGTTTTATCACTGTTCCTGGCTTCTTCCCATCGCTTATTTTCCTCTTTCGTATAGACTTCTTTTGCATTAAGCAGCTCTCCTGAAGCAACCACATATTGATTGGCCGGAACGGTGATATTCGCGGTAATATTCCCATATTCCAGATAGAATTCGGAAGCTCCGAGATAAGGCATTGTATTCCATCCTAAAACATCATCATATACACACATTCTTGGATACCACTGAGCCATCGTGAAGATTTTCCCATTCTTGGTATCCTGTATTCCCATTCTGTCGGATCCGTATTTTGGAGAAAGGAAAGAATATTCAATTTTAAGTTTTGCAACTCCGCCGTTAGATTTAAGCTCTTCAGGAAGATCAATCTGCATTCTGGTATCTGTAATGGTATATTTTACGTCTTTCCCATTATATTTTACCGATTTTATTTTATATCCTCCGTCAAATTCCTCACCATGAGCACCATTTCTGCTTCCCGACATAGGTACTACGGCATTTCCTCTTGAGTTTTTTTCGAATAAATTCTGATCCAGCTGTAGCCATAAAAACCCCATCCTATCCGGACTGTTATTGGTATAAGTAATCTCTGCGGTTCCGGAGATTTCATTTTTAGCTTCGTTAAGGCTTACATCAAGACGATAATCTGCAGAGTTTTGCCAATATGCATGTCCCGGTTGCCCGCTTGCCGACCTTGTTGAGGTTCCGGTCTGTGGATAGAAAAATGGCTTAAATACTTCTACATAATCATATTTTGGTGATTCCTGAGCATACGTTGGCTGTGCAAAAAGAGCAACAGCCATGGCTGAAATAAGAGTTGGAAGTTTAAAGTTCATTGAAATTCTTTTCCTAATAGGTAAAAAAAATCCCGGAATAGTTACAGATCCGGGAGATTAATATCATTTTTTAATCAATTTGACTTTTTAGCTTTAATCATTGCTTCTAAAGCATCCCACATTTCCTGAGGAATATCTTCAAGCATATTGAATTCTCCTGCTCCCTGCAACCATTCTCCGCCATCAATAGTTACTACTTCCCCATTCATATAAGCGGAATAATCTGAAACCAGATAAGCAGCCAGATTAGCCAGCTCCTGATGTTCTCCTACTCTTCTTAACGGAACTTTTTTCTTCATATCGAATTTTTCCTGCAGATCTCCCGGAAGCAATCTGTCCCAAGCTCCTTTTGTCGGAAAAGGTCCCGGCGCAATTGCGTTGAAACGGATTCCATATTTTGCCCATTCTACCGCAAGAGATCTCGTCATTGCCAAAACTCCCGCTTTTGCACAAGCTGAAGGAACAACATAGGCAGATCCCGTCCAGGAATAAGTCGTCACAATATTCAGAACCGTACCCGGAGTTTTTGAATCGATCCAATGTTTCCCGATAGAAAGGGTACAGTTTTTTGTTCCTTTTAAAACAATATCTAAAATAGAATCGAATGCGGAGTGTGTTAGCCTTTCGGTTGGAGAAATAAAATTTCCCGCTGCATTATTCAGTAAAATATCAATTCTCCCGAACTCATTCAGAGTAGCTTCTTTCATCGCTTCTACCTCATCCCAGTTTCTCACATCGCAGGCAACACAAAGAACTTTTCCTCCGGTTTCTTCTTCCAGTTCTTTTGCTGTTCCTTGTAGCTTTTCCAAATTTCTTGAAGTAATCACTACTTTTGCACCCAGCTGAAGGAAATATCTGGTCATTGCCTTTCCAAGACCACTTCCGCCTCCCGTGACGATGGCTACTTTATCTTTCAGCGCGTCTTCACGCAGCATTGGTTGTGTATAAAGATTCATACGTTTTTATTTTTTCTTAAAAATAATAAATATTGAAACGCTAACCTTTAAAATGTATCAAGAAATAATGCAGCAAATAATTGTTTTAAATAAATACGGATAAAAACAAAAACAGTCTGATAAATAATATCAGACCGTTTTATATTGAACAAGATTAAATTAATTAAGAAGCCACTACAGTTCCTTTGAAAGAAAGTGTTTTTGGAGTTTTGCTGTCACTTGTTGTAACGTTTACCGTTTTTATAAATGCACCAACGTTCGCTGCATTGTAGCTTGCCTCAACAAAACCTTTTTTACCAGGAAGGATTGGAGTTTTTGTGTAATCAGCAGTTGTACATCCGCAAGACGGCGCTACATTTTCAATAATGATAGGCTTGTTAGACGTGTTAGTAAATTCAAATCTGATTACCTTTGGTTTTCCCTGAGGAATATTTCCCACATCAATAGATTCTGATTTCCATTTAATGGCATCTGCAAGCACTCTTACAACTGGCGAATTGTCAGTCGGGAGTACGTTTGCATAAAAAGGAGAGCATGCTAAAACAGCCAAAAGTGCTGCAATTTTTAAATTTTTCATGAGTATAAATTTTAATAATTATAAAAAGCTGATGATTATCTCTTTCGATAAAGCAAATGTAAGATGAATTTGAATACAAGTTGTTAATCGATATCAAACATTTGTTAATAAGTTGTTAACGATAAAAAATTAATAGATATTTTTGGATAATATTGTTTCTGTAAAATGGAAATAAAAAGACTTAATATTATTATAACTCTTGGGTTTGTAGCTATTATCGGAATTTTGATAGCCCAGCTCTTGTGGACCCGACAAGCTTATAATTTAGAAGATCAGAAATTCAACCAAAAAGTAAATATTGCCTTATTAGAAGTTGTAGAAAAAATGTCCGGAGGAAAAACTTCTTTTGCCGAAAACCCTGTTCAGAATATTTCTAATGATTATTATGTGGTTAATATTAATAATGAGTTTCATCCTGCCGTTTTAGAACATTATTTAAAAACGGAATTTACCCGTTTTCAGATCAATACCAATTATGTATATGCTCTATACAACTGTCATAGTGATAAAATGATCTATGGGAAATTTATTTCTTCACACCAGGAAAGCCCGAACTATAAGGTGATCCAGTTTCCGAAACACAAAAACCTGGTCTATTATTTTTCTATCCGTTTTCCGGACAAAACAACCTACCTGATCAGTTCATTACGGTTTTGGTATCTGCTTACGTTTGCCTTGATTATTATTCTTTTAGTCTACGTGTATTCAATTTACACGATTATACAGCAGAAAAAGTTCTCAGAATTGCAGAGAGATTTTATTAACAATATGACGCATGAATTTAAGACCCCTCTCTCATCTATCCTTTTGGCTTCCGAAGCTTTGACAAAGCAAGATCAGGTAAAAGAAAACCCAAAGCTGCAGACATACACATCCATCATCACCGATCAAAGTCATAAACTCAACAACCATATTGAAAAAATACTGAATATTGCCAAAAATGATGCTTCAGGATTATCATTAAAACCTCAGAGAATTATTCTGCTCCCTTTTATTCAGGAAATTGCAGATACAGTAAGACAAAAGAATGAAAACATTTCCATTGAAATCAATATTGACAGTGATACTTCCGTTATTGCCGATGAATTTCATTTTAGCAATATCATTTACAATATTTTAGACAACTCCATTAAATATTGCGAAACCACACCAAAGATTATCATTTCTTCTTTTAAAGATACAAAAGGCTTATATTTAAAGTTTAAAGACAACGGAATAGGTATTCCCGCTAAAAATATTCCTCATATTTTTGATAAGTTTTATAGAGTAAACACCAGTAAAAGTGATGAGGTGAATGGCTTTGGACTAGGATTATTTTATGTAAAAAAAGTTGTTCAGCAACATAACTGGAAAATTTCAGTTGAAAATAACAGTGATAAAGGAATTACCATCACCCTGTTTTTACCCTCTTAAAATATTAAAGTGCAATTCATGGAGAAATCTAAAATCTTATATGCTGAAGATGACAACACTATAGCTTTTCTTGTTCAAGACAGCTTAGAAAGTTATTATGATATTTGCTGGTATCCTGACGGAAAATCTGCGCTGGAAGCATTTAATAATGAAAGTTTCGATATTTGTCTTTTAGACATCATGATGCCTGAAATAAACGGATTTGAACTGGCACAATATATCCGGGAAAAAAACTCTGAGATTCCTATCATTTTTATTTCTGCCAAGGCGTTAAAGGAAGATAGAATTAAAGGATTAAAAATAGGTGCGGATGATTATCTGGTAAAGCCTTTCAGTATTGAAGAACTGATCCTGAAGATTGAAGTGTTCCTCAAACGTTCTAAAAAAACGGAATCCTCTTCACAGAAATATAAGGTCGGAAAATTTAACTTTGATCCCAAAAACTACACGCTGCAAAATCAGGAAAATATGATAACTCTTACCCAAAGAGAGTCCGAGCTCCTATTATATTTTATTCGTCATAAAAACACCGTACTTAAGAGACAGGATATTCTGAAAGCAATCTGGGGTGATGATGACTATTTTATGGGACGAAGCCTAGATGTTTTTATTTCAAGATTAAGGAAGATTTTTGCTGATGAAGTTAATATTATGATTGAAAATATTCACGGGATTGGTTTCCGTTTTTCAGAAAAATAATCAACAAGTTTTTATATACATTTGCTTTTCAAAAATCTCCATATATGAAAAGACCGGGAATTACTTTATTTCTACTTCTTTTATTTTTAAGTTCAAGTATTAAAGCTCAAAAATTTGAAAAACTCTATCAATATGTGAATCCTTTGATAGGGACAGAAAAAATGGGCCATACTTATCCCGGAGCAACGGCGCCTTTTGGAGCCGTTCAGCTAAGCCCGGAGACAGATACGATTTCTTATGAGTTAAACGGAAAATATAATGGTGAAGTTTATAAATATTGTGCAGGATACCGCTATGAAGACAAAACGATTGTAGGTTTTAGTTCGACACACTTTAGCGGAACAGGACATTCCGATCTGGGAGATTTTTTAGTAATGCCTACAGTTGGGAAATTACAATTAAACCCGGGAACAGCAACTCGCCCTGAAAGTGGTTACAGAAGCTGGTTTTCACATCAAAATGAAACCGCAGAAGCTGGATATTATAAAGTAAAGCTGGATGATCACAATATTTTAGCAGAATTAACAGCAACAACAAGAGTCGGAGTGCATCGATATACTTTCCCAAAATCTGATCAGGCACATATTATTCTGGATCTGATGGCCGGAATTTACAATTATGATGGCAAAAACGTCTGGACTTATGTTCGTGTGGAGAACGGGAATACCATTACCGGATACCGGCAAACCAATGGTTGGGCGAGAACAAGAACGGTTTATTTTGCGATGAAATTCTCAAAGCCGTTCAAGTCATATGGTCAAAAAAATTATGACGGAAAACAAGTATATAATGGATTCTGGAGAAAATTCGATCAGACTAAAAACTTTCCGGAAATCGCAGGAAAAAACCTGAAAATGTATTTTGATTTTGATACAAATGAAAATGAAGCAATCGAAGTAAAGCTGGCAATTTCCCCTGTGAGCCAAGTCAATGCACTTGAAAACTTAGAAAAAGAAGTGGGAAACCTATCTTTTGACCAGATAAAAGCCCAAACCCAGGAAAACTGGAATAAGGAATTAAATAAAATCGTCATTAAAGGTTCTGAAACTGAAAAAACGAACTTTTATACCGCAATGTACCATACTTTTATCAATCCTACGACTTATAACGATGTAAATGGAGAATATAAAGGGCTGGATCAAAACATTCATAAAGCAGAAAATTTCACAAATTATACAACTTTCTCTCTCTGGGATACATATCGTGCGCTTCATCCATTCTTTAATATTATCCAACCGAAAAGAAACGGTGATATGGTGAAATCAATGATGGCTCATTATGATCAGTTTTCTATGAAAATGCTTCCGATCTGGTCACATTACGCGAATGACAACTGGTGCATGAGTGGCTATCACAGTGTAAGTGTGGTTGCAGATGCTATTATTAAAGGGAATTATAACGGTGATGCCAAAGAAGCATTGAAAGCCTGTATTGCAACTGCAAATAAAAGAGATTATGAAGGAATCGGACAATATATCGATTTAGGATATATTCCTGCAGAGAAAAACGGCACTTCGGTTTCCAACACTCTGGAGTATGCTTATGATGATTGGGCCATTGCTCAACTAGCAAAACATTTGGGTGAAACGGAAATTTACAATCAGTTCATTAAGCGTTCTGAAAACTGGAAAAACAATTTTGATAAAACAATCGGATTTATGCGGCCTCGTTTAGCAGATGGAAGCTTTAAGAAAGACTTTAATGCATTAAGTACTCACGGACAAGGTTTCATTGAAGGAAATTCGTGGAATTATAGCTTTTTCGTTCCTCAAAATCCGGATGAGCTTATTGCTTTAATGGGCGGAAAGAAAAAATTCGCCTCGAAGCTAGATGAATTGTTCACTATACATTTACCTGACGAGTTTTTCGCCGATACAGAGGATATTACCCGAGAAGGAATTATCGGTGGATATGTTCACGGAAATGAACCGGCACATCATGTTGCTTATCTCTACAATTGGGCGGGACAGCCTTGGAAAACCCAGGCACAGGTTCGTCATATCCTAGAAATGCAATACAAAGCGACTCCAGATGGATTGGGAGGAAATGATGATACCGGACAAATGAGCGCTTGGTATATTTTGAGCTCACTTGGTTTTTATCCTGTTGCTCCCGGTTCTGAAGATTATTCCATCGGAAGTCCTGCCGTGGATCACGCAGTTCTAAATCTTGAAAATGGAAAAACTTTTGAAATTGAAGCTATCAATCAAAGTCCGGAAAATGTATATGTTCAGAAACTTCTTTTGAACGGAAAAGAGATCAAGAATTTCACCTTAAAACATTCTGAAATCATGAATGGTGGAAAACTAAGCTTTTTTATGAGCTCGAAACCAAGAAAATAAATCACTTATTGCCATTCTGAATGAAGCGAAATCGTAATGAAGAATCTATTTTAATCTCCCACGGACTTCACAGATCTTCATAGATGATTTGTTAATGCTTGTCATTCGGACACAGCCTAAGATGCGAATGTAGTTCAAAGAATCTTCTTTTATAATTTTATCTCTCGCAGATTTGGCCGATTACACAGATAACATGTTATAAATCTCTTCGATAACAATTAAGAGAAAGTGCACAATCCGTAATTTGCATACGACAATCATCATTTTGCATACATCCGGTTTTTAATTTCTGCTGAATTTTGTATCAATAAAATGTAACGATATGAAATTAAATCAGGTAAAATTAGGAAGTCAGGGATTAATAGTTCCCAATATTGGTTTGGGATGTATGGGAATGACAGGTTTTGGCGATGCAGATATGTATGGTAAAAGTGATGAGCAGGAAGCCATTGCCACCATTCACCGCTCTTTGGAACTGGGCGGAAATTTTTTGGATACGGCAGATTTATATGGCCCTTTCAAAAATGAACAGTTGATAGCAAAAGCTATTGAAGGGAATCGCGACCAATATATAATTGCCACAAAATTCGGTTGGGAGATTGATGACAACGACCAGATAACCTGGAAAATCAAAGGAACAAAAGATTACGTAAAAAAATCGGTTGAGCGCTCACTTAAAAATCTGAAGACAGATTATATTGATCTTTACTATATGCACCGTCTCGATAAAAACACTCCTGTCGAAGAAACCGTCGGAGCAATGAGCAATCTTGTAAAGGAAGGTAAAGTGGGTTATATTGGCTTATCAGAAGTATCTTCTGAAACAGTAAAAAGAGCACATGCCGTTCACCCGATTTCTACAGTTCAAAGTGAATATTCTTTGTTTGAAAGAACAGCTGAAGAAAAAGGAGTAATTAAAACTTTGAATGAATTGGGAATTGGTTTTGTCGCCTACTCTCCTTTGGGAAGAGGATTTATATCCGGGAATATTAAAACGATTGATGATTTGCCTGAAAATGATTTCAGAAGAGGAATTCCACGTTTTCAAGGGGAGCATTTCCAAAAAAACATTGAGTTGGTGGAAGCGATCGAAGCCATGGCTGAAGAAAAAAATATTACTTCCTCTCAATTGGCTTTGGCCTGGATCATCAGCAAAGGAATTCTTCCTATCCCGGGAACAAAACGTAGAAAATACCTGGAACAAAATATAGAAGCTTCCAAAATTGAATTATCAGAAAATGAAATTCAGCAGCTTGAAAGCATTGTTCCGTTGGGAACAGATACAGGTGCTCCTTACGATGAATTCAGTATGGGACTTTTGGATTATTAATTTTTCATCAATGTCTATAGTTTGTCATTCTGACGAAGGAAGAATCTCGATTTTTATTATTAAAGATTCTTCACTCCATTTCATTGCGTTCAGAATGACAGACTATTTATAAATGCAAGACGGATTAAGCTGCCCAAATTATTACCTTTACTATTTAGAAATTCAATTATGAACACTATAAAATCAATTTCAGCATTTCACAAACTGCTTTCTCTTCCCGAACCAAAGCATCCGATGGTAAGTGTCATTAATCTTTCTGAAAGTATTTTTATTGAAGATGAGGTATGGAAAGGTTTCACGAGCCGGTATTACTGTGTAGCTCTGAAACGGAATGCAACAGGAAAAATAAAATACGGTCAGCAACATTATGATTACGATAAAGGAGTATTGAGTTTTACAGCTCCAAGCCAGATTCAGTACTTGGATTTGCAAACCATGGATTGTGAAAATACGGGATACCTGTTGATTTTTCATGAAGATTTTCTGTTGAAACATTCTCTGGCAAAGACCATTTCTTCCTATGGTTTTTTTTCATATGCAGTAAATGAAGCATTGCATTTATCCGAAGATGAAGAAAATGATTTACTTGAGATCATGTATAAAATCGATAAAGAATGTCAACATATCGATCACCACACTCAGGAAATTATTCTGTCACAGATCGAACTGCTATTAAACTATTCAAAAAGATTTTATGAGAGACAATTTATCACCCGCAAAAGCGGGAATCATCAACTCCTGACGAAATTTGAAACGTATCTGAATAATTATTTTGATAAAGAATCTCCTGAAAAAGGGCTTCTAACAGTTCAGCATCTTGCAGAGGCTATGAATCTTTCGCCGAATTATTTAAGTGATCTATTACGGATTCACACCGGACAAAACACACAGCAGCATATTCATGAAAAGCTGATCAGTAAAGCAAAAGAAAAACTTTCAACAACGGAGTTATCGATAAGTGAAATTGCTTACGAACTGGGATTTGAGCATTCACAATCGTTCAGTGCTCTTTTTAAAAAGAAAACGAATATGTCGCCTTTAGAATTCAGGCAGTCTTTTAATTAAAAACTATTTATTTTTCGAACGCATCTTCCTTTATATTTTTTTTATGCTTTCTTCCCCAATCTGAAAGTGCCATAATCACCGGCTTCAGCGTTCTGCTGTAATCTGTGGAAATATATTCTACAACCACCGGCGTTTGCTCGGCATGTACGACTCGTTTAACAAAACCGTTCAGTTCTAAATCTTTCAACTCATTAGATAAAACTCTTGCAGAAATTCCGGAAATTGTTCTTTGTAGTTCATTGAAGCGGATATTACCGATTTCCTGTAAAACAATGATGATCTTCAGCTTCCATTTTCCACCAATTACATAGATTGCATCTTCCACTGACGAAAGGTTCTCAGAACATCTCGGAACCGTTATCGATTCTTCTAAAACAGCTATATTTTCCATAAGTTTAAGTTTTCAAACTAACCTAAAGGTTACTACTAACCTTTTGTTTACTAGTAACTTTTAATAAGCAAATGTACATAATTTTGCTTTAGAAATTTTAATTAAAAAACAATGAAAAACATACTTCACATTATTTCAAGTCCAAGAGTTGAAATATCTGCAAGCAGAAAATTAGGAAATGCCGTCGTAAAAAGAATTCAGGAAAAATATCCGGATGCTGTTGTGAAAGAACGCGATCTGACAAAACAACTGATCCCGGTTTTAGAAGAAGAACACATCAACACTTTTTTCTCCCCTACAGAAAGTCATTCTCCTGAGCAGGCAGAAATACATGAATATTCAAAAGGATTAATTTCAGAATTACAGGAAGCAGATATTATCGTTATTGATTCTCCAATGTACAATTTCTCTGTTCCTACAACGCTTAAAGCTTATTTTGATTTCACTTCAAGAGCAGGATATACCTTTAAATATGATGAAAATGGACCAAAAGGATTGTTGAATGATAAGAAATTATACATTGCTTTCACATCCGGAAATATTTATTCGGAAGGTCCTTATCAGATATATGATTCCAATGTCCCTTATATCAAAAACGTCTTTGGATTCTATGGAGTGACCGATGTCAGTGTTTTCCGTGCTGAAGGTTTATCAATTCCGGGAATTATGGAAACTTCTTTAGAAAAAGCAATTGACAATATTACAATCGATTAATTTTTTGAAAAAAAATGTTAGAAAAAAGCCTTTTCAAAAATTTGAAAAGGCTTTTTCTATTTAATCCTGAACTTCAAAAAGCAAACGCTCTCCGAATTTTTGTTCGTTTATTTTCCCGTTTTCGTAAACCAGATTTCCATTAACAAAAGTGTGGGTCACTTTAGAATGGAAATTCATTCCTTCCAGAGGACTCCATCCACATTTATAAAGAATATTATCTTTTTCAACTGTCCAGTTTTCATTTAAATCTACCAAAACCACATCAGCTTTATAACCTTCTCTGATGAATCCTCTCTTTTCAATTCTGAACAGAATCGCAGGATTGTGAGCCATTTTCTCAACGATTCTTTCTAAAGAAATTTTTCCGTTTCTGTAATTTTCAAGCATCACTACTAAAGAATGTTGTACCAATGGTGCTCCTGAAGGACATTTTGTATACACATTCTGTTTCTCTTCCCAGGTATGAGGAGCGTGATCTGTTGCGATGACATCAATTCGGTCATCCAATAACGCTTCCCAAAGTCCATCTTTATCTTTCTGAGTTTTTACAGCCGGGTTCCACTTAATTAATCCTCCTCTGGTTTCATAATCTTCATTCGTGAAAGTCAAATGATGAACACAAACTTCCGCTGTTATCTTTTTATCTTTTAAAGGAATATCATTTCTGAAAAGTTCTGTTTCAATAGCCGTTGACAAATGGAAAACGTGAAGTCTTGCTCCGGTTTTCTTTGCTAGTTCAATGGCTTTAGATGAAGATTTATAACAAGCTTCCTCACTTCTGATCAGATGATGAAATTTCACAGGAATATCCTCTCCATATTCATCCAGATATTTTTGGGTATTAGCTCTGATCGTGGCTTCATCCTCACAGTGAACAGCAATCAGCATCTTGGTATTGCTGAAAATATTTTCCAATGTTTCAGGATTATCAACCAACATATTTCCGGTAGAAGAACCCAGAAATAATTTGATTCCCGGAACATTTCTAGGGTTTGTTTTTAAGACTTCTTCCAGGTTATCATTAGTTCCTCCCATCATAAAGCCATAATTGGCAAATGATTTCTGAGAAGCGATTTCATATTTATCAGCTAATAACTCCTGAGTTACCGCATTCGGAACTGTATTCGGCTGTTCAATAAAGCTTGTTGTTCCTCCCGCAATGGCAGCTCTGGATTCACTTTCAATATCCCCTTTATGCGTCAAACCCGGTTCACGAAAATGTACCTGATCATCAATAACTCCAGGCAAAAGATATTTTCCTGAAGCATCAATAACTTGATCAGCATCTTCAGAAATTTGGGAACCTATTTGGGAAATTAAATCATTTTCAATTAAAATATCACCTTCAACAATTTTGCCTTCGTTGACGATTTTTACATTTTTGATTAAGGTCTTCATTTTACTTTTTTAGATTTTGATGCCAGATTCTAATTCCGAGATTCTGGCGGATTTCATTTCAAGCAAAATTAAGATTTATGAACGAATTTTGATGTTGCTGATTAAAAATCAATTTCTAAATATTTACATTTGCATAAAATTTCACATCTTGAAAAAACTTCTCAACGAGACTATTATATATGGAATTGGGGCGATAATGCCAAGGATAATTGTCGTTTTGCTTAATTATTTATTTATTAAAAATATCGACAATAGTGCTTTTGCCATCTTTACCAATCTGTATGCACTGATATCATTCGTTAATATTGTTCTTTCTTTCGGCTTTGAAACTGCCTATTTCAGATTTTCCTCAGATAAAGACAACGAACAAAAAGTTTTTAATACATCTTTTTGGTTTTTGACAGGTTTATCCACTGTTTTTTTAATCTCGGTTTTATTATTTAATCAACCCATTGCCGATCTTTTTGACTATTCAAATACTCCGGAATTTATCCGGTGGTTTGCCTGGATTGCCTTCTTCGATAATATTCTCGTGATTCCTTTGGCTTGGTTCAGGTTTCACAACAGACCTATAAAATACACCGCTGTCAGAGTTATACAAGCCCTTTTCCAAAGTGCTTTTGCCATTGCTTTATTTATTTATATCCCACAGGAATTTTCTTTGAAACTGGGCTTAAAAGAAAAAGTTTCCTATCCTTTTTACAGTAATTTGGCGGCAAGTTTTGTTGGTGTTTTATTGGTAGTTCCCGTGATTTTAAAAGTAAAATTTCAGTTTTCAAAAGATCTTTTTCTTCAGATGATCAAATATTCTTGGCCAATTATGATTGCCGGTTTGGCATTTATGGTCAATGAAAATTTTGATAAATTCATTCAAAGGTTTTTAATTGAAGATTCCGATGCAGGAGCTTATGGTGGATGTTACAAAATGGCAGTATTGATGACACTTTTCGTAACAGCGTACAGAATGGGGATCGAGCCGTTTTTCTTTAAGCAAATGAATAATGAAAATGCTAAAAATACCTATGCGAAAGTCACGGAATATTTTTCATTCTTTGCTTCAATAGTAGCTTTGGGAATTATAGCAAACGTTTCCTGGATAAAGCTTTTATTAGTTCCAAACAGTTCTTATTGGATCGCTATTAATATCATTCCCATTATAGTCATCGCTAATTTATTTTTTGGAATTTACTACAATCTTTCGACCTGGTATAAAGTGACCGACAGAACAAGAGTCGGGACCTACATTTCCTGGACTGGTGCAATTATCACCATTATTTTAAATTTAGCTTTTCTAAAAATATATGGTTTCATGGTATCTGCCTGGGTGACTTTAGCTGCCTATTTCTCAATGATGATCCTTTCATATTGGCTTGGACAGAAATATTATCCAATTCCTTACAGAATGAAGAAGATTTCTTTTTTCATTTTACTTTTAGCAGTTTTCAGTTATATAATCGTAGACTTTTTCGATTACAATCTGTGGATCGGAAATTTATTATTCTTAGTTTATTCCGGCATTTTAATCTACTCCGAAAAAGACATGCTGCTCTCAAGAATCAAGAAATAAGCTTTGGTCTTTTATTTGCTGATTAGAAAATCCGTTTTCTTATTTTAAACAATATTTAAAACTGAAGGAATAAATACTACACAAATAGTTTTATTGCTATCTTTATCAAAAATTAAACTTAACTCAAAAAAAACATACTTATATAGTTTATGAAAATTATTGTTCCGATGGCTGGACGTGGCTCCAGATTGCGCCCACATACATTAACGGTTCCAAAACCTCTTATTCCCATTGCTGGAAAACCGATTGTACAAAGATTGGTGGAAGATATTGCTAAGGTTGCCGGAGAAAAAATTGAGGAAGTAGCTTTTATTATTGGAGACTTTGGTCCCGAGATTGAAAAATCTCTTATTCAGATCGCTGAAAAATTAGGTGCAAAAGGAAGTATTTATTATCAGAATGACCCTCTTGGAACAGCTCATGCTATCAAATGTGCAGAACAATCTATGAGCGGGGATGTTGTCATTGCGTTTGCAGATACTTTATTCCGTGCAGACTTCGTTTTAGATAAAAATTCAGATGGTGTAATCTGGGTAAAAAGTGTAGAAGACCCTTCCGCTTTTGGAGTGGTAAAATTAGATAACTACGGCTTCATTACAGATTTCGTAGAAAAACCGACAACTTTCGTTTCAGATCTGGCAATCATCGGGATTTATTATTTTAACAGTGCTGAAAAACTGATGGCCGAAATCAATTATATCATGGACAATGATATTAAAAATGGTGGAGAGTATCAACTGACTACAGCACTTGAGAACCTTAGATCAAAAGGAGCAAAATTCACTCTTGGAAAAGTCAACGACTGGATGGATTGCGGAAATAAAAATGCAACAGTAGAAACCAACAGCAAAATTTTGGAATATGAAAAAGAAGAAATGTCTCAGTTTCCGGCTTCTGCCCAAATCGAGAATTCTTTAATTATTCAGCCTTGCTTTATTGGTGAAAATGTAAAAATTTCAAATTCTAAAATTGGCCCCGGTGTTTCTTTGGGTAATAACACAGTAGTGGTGAATTCCAATATTGAAAATTCATTGATTCAGGAAAACACCAGAATCAACCATGGAAATTTATCCAATTCAATGATCGGAAATTCTGCTCAGTATTTTGGTGTAGCAAGAGAAATTTCTTTAGGGGACTATTCAGTCCTGGATTTTTTATCTAAATAACCAGCCTGATTTACTCGCATAACTAAGCCACACAAAAGATTTTGTGTGGTTTGGCGTTAATATTGCAAAGCATTTATTTAAATTTGAATATGAACAAATGGATCGCCTCAATACTTTTTATCCTGGTTTTATTTTCTTGTAAGACCAGAAAAACCGTTGATCAAAGCACGGAAGGAAAAGACAGTATTCAAGTAGAAAAACCTAAAGACAATCAGCCAATCGATACAGGTGAAAATGTACATGACCCTTTAACTTTTTATGAAAAGGTATATATTCATCCTCAATTTGAATATCTTAAAATAAGCAGTAAAATTACTGCTGACAACATCAAGGTAAGCCCTTTGGATGCTACTATTTACATAGAGACGGATAAAAAAATATTTGCTTCCATCAATTTTTTATTTATTAATGCCGCTCGCGCGCTTATTACTCCGGAAGGAATAAAAGCCATGGATAAATACAATAAAAATTATATTGATTCCGATTTTGATTATCTTAATAATTTACTGAATGTCAATTTTATTGATTATAAAGATCAGGAAAAAATTCTGATGGTAAGAACGTTTGTAAAAATCAATGATTCCCAGTTTTCCCTTACACAAAATGCACAGGGATATAAAATGTCTTCAATCCAAAATCAAAAAATCGTTACTGATGAAAAGACCAGAGAATATAAAATAGTGTTGGATTATGATACGAATTACGATTTATTAAGCGTTAATCTAAAAGATGTTTTATCTCCGGATGAGCTGGAAATTTCCTACA
>JBCNMJ010000018.1:0-43959 GCA_039594975.1 Chryseobacterium sp.
AATTCTGATTTAGCAATTCATCAGGATGCATTGCCAAACCCTCAGTCAACGCTGCATTTCCAAAAAACCTGAAAAAAGCATCATCTTTAAAGTTGCAAACCAAAATTTCCGCGCCTTCCGGCAGAATATAGTTAAAAGCATGTTTTATAGGACCTAATACAATACATTTTTCAACTTTAATCTCTTCTTTATTTTTAGAAATAAACGATGCCGGAGTACCAAAACTGAAAATCATTATAGTTTGATACGAAGGTAAAAGTGTTTTTTCTACAGTTTCTCCGGATCTGTTTTCTGCACAGTAAAAATGTGAAAAAATATCTTTAAATTCTGTAGGAGCAGATATTCGGTAACTATTATAACCTTTCATATTTCTAACTTTATGGATGAGAAAGCCGATTAAATCTATTATCGTTTTCAAATATAATTTTAATACAAACAAATATATCTAATTTTATTATGAATAACAGACCAATGATTTAGGAGTATTCAAATATAAAATCTATTTTTGAAATGTAAATAGAGCTGGAAATTTACGGGCTGGGAAAATGAATGAGATTGATTTTCAGAAAGAATAATGATAGTTAGAATAATACAAGGATAAAGTGTGTAAAACCAGTAATCATCGATTATTATTGTATTCCAATTAAAAATTCAGAAACAACAACAGATTATTATGAGAAAATTAATAACGTTTCTAACAGTTGTATTGGGGTTTATCTCTACATATTCCCAGGCGACTTCCAACAGGTTCACAACCCTTGATTTTGAAAAGCAAATACTGAATTATGCTCCTAAAAAAACAGAAAATGTTACTGAAAAGGATTATAACTACGCTATGATGATCCTGAAAGAAACCAAGGAATCAGTAAAATACAAACCCGAAAATTTCAATCTGGCAGATTATTTCAACATACTGAATGCATTGCTAACTTTGAAAGAAACAAAACAAAATATCAATATTGCATTTGATAAATTTATCCACGAAAAAGGAAGTTGTGAATATATTAAAGCCTTTGAAAACACAATTAAAAGCAATCCGAAGTATGACATGGTACGGGATGATTATAACCAACAACTCGCTAAGTGTAAAGCAACCATCAACATTGAAAAAGAACCGGATATTAAAGAATATTCAAAAGCCAACAATCTGAACTTGTCCTTAGTTGAAGAAATATATAAGACTGGTATCAATGACCAAAAATATCGAAATTCCGGTGCAGCAAAAATATCCCAAGAGCAACAAATTCTGGATAAAAAAAACCAGGCAATTATTGATTCACTTTATAATAAATATCAGACATATATCGGAAGAATCTTGGTCGGTAAAAAATTTGAAAGTGTTATGTGGGCAGTTATTCAACATTCCAATATTGAAATGATGGACAGATACTTACCCATTGTAAAAAAGGCCGTCACTGATAAAGAATTAGAAGTTACACCGTTAAAAATGCTTATTGACAGGTTTTATGGATTAAAATATGGTTATCAGGTCTTTGGAAGCCAGGCTGGCTTTGGATTCAAATCAGCAGATGAAAAGACAATAAGTGATGTAAAAAAGAAATATGGAATTGAATAAGTATACAACTATTACAGATTTATATTGTTTTAAATTCATATTTCAGTTTGACCAATAATAAATGCTAATCTTCCTGATCTGAGATTAATCATTTCTATTCCGAAGCTTTATCCAGATGACCCAACCATTTCAATGGTGAATAAGTATCTCCTATACAAAGCTTTAAGATCTGTGCATTATTCTTTTCAAAATTCTCACTGTTGCTGAGGATGATAACAGCTGTTCCAGTTTCCGGAAATGCCACAGCGTAATTCTGATTGGCTTCACCATGCCCTGTATGGAAGAAAGCCTTGCCAAAAGGCGAGCTGAACAATCCCACTCCTAATCCCCAGGCAAGATTAATAGCATCATTCTCACTAGTAATACTATCTTTCAAAGGACCGAATCCTCTCTCACTCCTCACCATGATCTGTGGCTTTAGCATGTCAATATAAGCTTTACCAGATAGGCCTTTATGTTTCATCAGGTTGATGATAAAATTTGCGTAATCATTCGCTGTGGTTGACATAGAACCTGCTGCTCTGCTGCTTTCTCTTCTTTCCGAACCATATTTCTTTCCATCTTTGAAATAGGCATTGGAGAAATTATTTTCAAACTTATTTTGCCAGATCATGTCTGTATGACTCATCTTTAAAGGTCCAAATACTTCTTCCCGCGCAATATCTTCAAGCTTTTTCCCCGTATATTCCTCTATTATAAATCCCAAAAGATTAATCCCTTCATTGGAGTAATAAAACTTTTCACCCGGCTTGGCAATAAGGTTGACCTTGTTACCATATAAATGTCGAAGAACCGGCAGCCCGGAACTATGGCTTAAGAGCATTCGGGGCGTGATCAGATTAAAAGACTCAGAATCTTCTGCCAGATCTTTCCATTTCGCATACTCTCCTACCGGTTTTTTCAGGTATTTGTAAACAGGCTGGTCGAGACTGAATATTCCTTTCTCTACCAGACGCATAAAAATGTATGCACTCACAGGTTTAGTGAGTGAGGCTGCATACATTACTGTACTGTCATTCAGCTTCTGTTTGTTTTCAATATCCTTATACCCGAAACTAGATGAATAGATCACTTTATTGTGGTTGACAATGGCTATCTGCAGACCGGCAATCTTAGCGCTATCAACTAAACGTGATAACCTCTGCTGAAGAATTTGAGAATCGATTGTTTTTCCGTTAAGGTGTCTGATCTTGATATTTTTTTGAGCAATTAATGGGAATATCCAGATTAAGAATAAAAGGGTGAAGAGTTTTTTCATAAGAGAAATATTTGTGACAAATTTAGCTGCAAATTGCTATAATTTACCCGGACTCATTCACGACAAGTTTACGCCATTTGGCTCTGGAAAAGGCTTTTAAGGGGTTTATCTCAAAAACCGATAGGTTAAAGGATAGAAACTGTCTCTTTTATTGATGCTTCTGAAAATGTTGATAACACACATGACAAGAGCATAGAAATAGATGATCATCACCAACGGAAATCCAACGGAAAATACAAAGACCATTAATAAAATAGACGGTACAAGGAGAAGCGATATTGTGATCTGAAAATTAATTACCAACTTCCCTTCAAGGTCGTAAACCTGATCTTCATCTTTTTTAAAAAACCAAAGAAGTCCGGGAAGAATGACATTGAAAACAGGAAAAAAAAGCCCGATCGAAGCTAATATATGGAAAAACGGTTTTATTTTATCTTCATTTCTGATCTCCGGAGACTTTGGTAACGGATCATTTACCATTAGTTCTTCAGTTCCTATTTCGAGTGAGTCTGCAAGCATCTTTAACGTTGCGGGATGTGCTTCAACTTTTCCGCTTTCAATTCGCTGTATCGTTCTTGCACTCACACCGGAAACATCTGCTAGCTGTTGCTGGCTTAGTCCTTTATTACGCCTGTAATTTGCTAATTTTGAAGTCATAGTAGGCAAAAATAGGAAATTATTAATTTTAAATAATGAAACAAACAGCTACAAATGCACAAAAATTTTTGAGAATTTCAGCTTCTTTTTAATTCGCAGCCATTCCAAAATTGAATTCCAATAGAGCCATTATCCAATGACGAACTCACCTCTTTCACGAACCACTTTATTCCCCCATTCTGTTATTGCTTCTAAAATAGGTACGAAACTTTTCCCGAAATCGGTAAGACTGTAGACGACTTTGACTGGTGGCTTTTTTCCATAAACCTTCCTTGCCACCAAACCATCTTTTTCCAATTGTTTTAACTGCAAGCTTAAAGTCATTTCAGTAACAGATGGCATTTCTTTACGAAGTTCACTATATCTTTTGGGCTCATCCTTTAAATGGTAAAGAATAACCGCTTTCCATTTTCCGCCCACCAGATCCATCGTAAGACTAACCGTACAAGGATAAGTCTTGCCTTTAAGTTTTACATGATCACCTACACATTCTGTTTTCATTTTTCTTTTTTTTAAACCTATCTGTTTGGATAGTTATTGCCAATGTAATATACTAAAAATACTTTTGTAACTAAAATAAATATAGTATGTCATTAATCATTCTGGCACATCCGAATTTTGAAAAGTCTATAGCCAACAAAACAATTGTTGAGGAATTACAAATCAGCAGTTCAGACATTGAAATCAGAAACATCCACGATCTATATCCTGATTATAAAATTGATGTAAAAGCAGAACAGAAGGCACTATTGCGACATCAGACCATCGTATTTCAATATCCATTTTACTGGTATAATATGCCTGCAATTCTGAAACATTGGTTTGACATGGTATTCGAATACCAATTTGCCTATGGCTCCAATGGTAACAAACTGAAAGGTAAAAATTTTGTCCCGAGCTTTACTGTAGGATCATCGGAAAGCAGCTACAATGTTCTGGGTTTTCAGCATTTCCGGGTTTATGAATTCTGTAAGAATCTTGAACAAACGGCTTTATTTGCCCAGATGAATTATGTTGATCCTATCTATTTCCACGGAACGTCTCTGACAGCAGGTTACACGGAACTAGATATCAAAGACAACGCAAAACAACATGCTGATAAACTGATAGCGCGATTAAACGAACTGAAGAAATTATAAATCCAAAGTCTTAAAGGCCAAAACATTTATCCTTAGAACCACTATATCATAATTCATTAATTAACCTGAATGTCAAATTGATTCTCTCCTTCATTGAAATAGTTGATTTAGCAATTCTATGTTCCCAATGTTCCTGCAAATCTCCTTTCATAATGAGTAATGAACCGTGTGGAAGTGGTAAACTGTATTTACTCTGGTGATGATCTTTTTTCCTGAAATCAAAATTTCTGGTTTGACCAAGGCTAATCGATGCGATGACAGGCCGTTTTCCATAACGGCTTTCTTTATCTCTATGCCACGCTACTGAATCATTATGATCTCTATAAAGGTTTAGTAAAACTCCATTAAACCGATAACCAAATTCTTTTTCAATCCTTTCTTTTAAGGAAAGCAATTCAGGTGTCCATGGATTTGCCTGCTGCTTATTTTCTTCAGATTCATTATATTGTGAGTCACCATACCAAGCCGTTAGCCGTGGAGTCAGCACCATCTTATCATACATCTTTTGGGTGCGCTGTTCCCAGGGAGTAGTATCTAATAATTTATTTTTAAGCAGATTTGCTTCTTCCCTGGTGAGAAAATTCTCTCTGTAATCCAAAAGATCCTTTGGAAACTCATAAAATTCTTCAGCATCAAATAAACTCAACTGGGCCATCATAAATTAAATTAAATTATTTATCTTAGCAATATCTCATTAGTATGGGATTTTTTTTCATCATTTGTGTTTTTTAACTTCCCTTCGGGGAAGTTTTGTTTTATTAAGCTAGATATTAAGAAAACAAAAACCTCTCCAAAGAGAGGTACACAAACCAAACATGAAATACTTATTAAGCATTCTGCCCCAAAAGACTACTTTTGAACGTACTAATTACCCAAAAACACTTTTGATTGTGAAATAAATTTATCTATCAAAAACACTATGCCATATTAATGTATAGTTGTTTTTCATTGTAGAGACTGATTTGACTCTATCATACTGGTCAAATTTTATTGATAACGTAATCCCTTTCGTAAACCAGGTTCTATTGATTGTATAATAGAGTATATTATCCGATTCAACATAGTTCTTTCCAAAATTTGAAATGATATCTTCTTTCGTTTTTCCTATCAAATAGCAAAACTTTCGTTTAATCTTTATCATTTTAATCTTTTTTACTTTAGTATAATAGTACAATATATCATCTTTGTCAAGATTCTATTTCAAACTGATCATGACGCTATCATTAAGAACATTCACACAATACAATAAGAATGGCCATGGGAACAGATAACCTTATCCATCTTCCCATAACCATAACCCATTTTCATTTGTTTTTTAGAATCATACTAGGGCTTCCAATAAGTCCACCCTTCTCCATTATACACAGCCAGCCTTTTAGCTCCTGTTTTATTTATATACACCATCATACCCGGTGCAGGATTTAAAACATCGTTGGTATCCTGTACCATAGGAAGAATCATTGCTTTTGTATTTGACTCCAAAACCAAAACACCATCAGCCGTGGAACTATTGCTACCGATGATCACCTTTGCACCCGCATCTTCTGCCAACACCGGTTGTGCAGTCATTATTCCATTTATATCTGCACCATGCCCGCTACTCAAGTCTGTCCATCCTTCAGGAGAATCTGCACTTATCACTCCGTTATAAAACTTGACTTTAGCTTTTGTCTGATCAGATGCATCCAATACAATAGTACCTTCTGCTAAACCTGATCCTGAAGGAACAGTTCTCACGTATGGTATAATAATTCCTTTGTTTTGTCCAGCAGCAAAATCTACAAGAACAGACTGCTTATTTGATGCAGTACCTATTGCATCCCCAAAAATAACCTGTGAAAATACACTTGCAGATAAAGCAATAGCCACAATAGAAAATATCTTCTTCATTTTTTTATATTTTTAAGTCAATATCATGTCCATCATCATATTTTTAAATAAGATGACAGGGTTGATTTATTAATTGTAATTATTATGGACAAGCCGGGTTAGAAAAACACGACCATACACCGTCTGAATATATTTTCAGGCATTTGGCAGTTTTATCATACACCATCATTCCTTCCTGAGGAGCAGGTATTGATGAAATTTCTGTGGAAGACATTCTTGTGATTACAAATCCTTTGGTATTGGACTCCAATGCAATATGTCCAGATTTTCTCACCATAGGCCAATTGTCCGGAGAGTTGGTACCGGCACGTTTTAGCTGGGTTATTCCCAATTTAGTATCAGGTGCTGTACCTGAAATGGTTCCAGGATTATAACACGCACATGGATTCCCAGGATCGGTTGGAAGATAGTACGAAATTGTTACTATAGTACCTACTAATCTACATTTACCTGAAGCCACAGTAAAGAAAGCATAATACGTGCCTGGCCCCATTGCAGTAACATTAGTTATTACCGGGCTATTGGCATCATTTGTTGCATGCCATTCCACTTCAGAAGTATTTATCTCTAAGTTTGCATTATTTAAATTCGCTGTAGTTCCGGGGCAAATTTTTAAATCTTTTGATTTAGGCCCCAAGTCTGTTCCACAAACAATCAATACCGATGTTGAATAGGTAAAAGATGTCGGATTACTGTTAGTAGCAGTTCCATCTCCCATACTTCCATTGGTTCTGTGCCCTACGTATCCGAAGTTCTGGGAACATTTTTTAACGTTAATTGTAGTATGCCCTCCGGTTTCTACGGCAATTACTTCATCCGTAAGGCTGAGACCATCAGATGCAGTGCTATTTCCCGGCATATAGATAGGATCATAAAAAGCACTTGCTGTAGGTTGTCCGATCATATTACCACTATTAGCTCCCCAAGCCCATTGCTTGTTATTATTGGTTAACACGTTAATAGTAGCAGAATTAGCATAGTTGGAGTGTTCATTGGGAGAAATCCAAACAATATTTCCACCTAATGTATTGCTTCCTGAAACCGCTGTCACCTCATTCCAAACAGTACTTGTATTTGTACTTCCATCCCCCAGCTGTTTATTGCTGTTATCCCCCATAGCGTAAAGTTTACCATCGGTCACTAAAAGATAATATGTCTGCAAGAGTGATGCACCTCCTTGTGTCATCCCTATCATTTTTGGAGTGGCCCCTACAGGTACAGAAACTTCTGTTGCATAATTTCTGGTTGCTGCAGCTCCGCTGTTAATGTAAGTCCCTGTACCCCAAGTATAAAGTTTCCCATCCGAAGTTAAAGCAAAAAGAGCATTCGGTGTTCCTCTCATTGCAACAACATTGTTAAGGTTAGGATTTCCTGATAACGAGGTCTTTACACGATGCCAAATAACATTGTTAGTTGTACCTTCTGCTGTTCCATCACCGTTTTTTGATCCGTTAAATGATAATACCCATGCATCTCCGCTACAGGTAACAATAGCCAAAGTACGATAAGACCCAAACATCATTTTTACATCTGAAGGATTTACCCCTGCTGGTAAACCGTCGGTTTTGCCATTTATAGTGATTTTTCCGAAAGCCGGTGTAGTCTTAATTGTTGAGCTTATCAAAGTATTTGTTGTCCCCCAAACATAAAGCCCGTCTGTGGTTAATAAAGCAAACTGGTGTCCTGTGTTACTGACACTTCCAGCTGCCACTCTTAGCGGGGTTCCTGTATAATTAAATCCATTGCCTGGCGCTATTAATGTCGGGCTTAATAAATCTGAGGTTCCATTACTATTACTGACTTGCCCCCAAACCTTAAAAGATCCGTCCTTTTCTTTCGCCAAAGAAGCATGAAAAACAGAAATCAAGTTGTCATATTCTATCGTATTTGGATCGGCGCTGTTTACAAAAGTATTGGGATTACAATCCGACACACAGTATTGAGCCTGTACTGTAGAAGATATGAGTATTAGAAAAAATAGCTTTAATAATCTAGATAAAAAACCGTAATTATTCATTCAATATCGTATTTATATTCGTTGTCATTAATCCAATATAATATCTCCGATCCTTCATAGCAATTTTCTAATAGCTACTTCAAGTTTAAAAAGCTTATCCAAAAATGAAAAGAGGCTCATTAAAATGTTAAGAATTAAACCGGAAAATAAAAAGCAAGTACTTTCAGAATTTTCCAGTGCAAAAATAAAACGGATTATCTCCTCGAAACGAATAATAGTAATTACGAATTCCTGAAAAAGGGGGAAATAAAAACAAAAATAAATCTCTGCAATACAATCAATTACAAAGATTTAAAGGATTATTTTTATTTATAAATATTTGAAGAAAATATCTCTCTTTTCATTCATTAATTCGGTATTTCATTCATTCATTATTTCCGAATTTTCAGTAATGGATTGTAAAAAATGCCGGAAAAACTCGGAAGGAGAGACATCTGTTACTTTCTTGAAAGCTGTTGAAAATTTACTTTGGGAAGAAAAACCTGCTTCTTCAGCTAAGGTTGCAATTTTGAACTTCCGATATACGGGGTCATTTTTTACTTTTTCAATAATGAAAAGCACTCTCAATTCATTAATGTAATTATTAAAATCTTTTTTCTTTTCCCTATTGATAATGTAAGATAAATATTTTGTATTTGTATTACAGTATGATGCCAGGAAAGGTAAAGAAATTCCATTGCGAATAAATTGTTTTGATTTTTCAAATTTCTCAAGCTTTTTTAAAATCATCATCTCTGTCGCTTCTGTCATTAATGAATTCTCATCCTTTGTTTCAGCTACTACTACAGGATCATTTTCATTTATATCATCTTCATCTTCGTTCTTGTCGGTTACATAATCTGGCTCAAAAGACTTGGCATTTATCTCTATTTTCTTTAATACCTGGTTAATTTTATCAATTTTTCTTTTTTGGTATTTTCTATACATTAAAAAATAAACAACCATTACAATCAATAAGCCTCCGATAATAAAAATCAGCGAGTTTTTAGATGCGGCCGTTTTTTCTACTTCTATATTTTTCTTTTCAAGATTGTTGTACGAATCATTAATAAAAGATTTAGAATTATTCTCAATCCTTTCTGACACAGAATCATTTTTCATAGTCACTTCTGACAATTTTTTAAAATCCTCTTTCAAAAGATAGTATTTTTTTGAGGTTTTATAAATTTCATTTTTAAGATCAAGATATTGTGACGTTTCTGAAATTTTTTCGGCGAGATCCAGATTTTCTTTTGCTTTTATTAAGTCTTTCTTATCTATATAAATTTGAGCAAGTCCATTATAAACCAATGCCTTGAGAAAATTATCCGGCATTCCATTAAGTTTCTTAAGTGCCTGATTATAATAAAAAAGTGCCTTGTCATGGTCTTTTAAACCAGTATAATTGAGTCCCAGTAACTGCTCGTTATTTGCTGTTAGGAAATCATAATTCTGTTGGGTATTTTTATCAAAATAACTTTGAGATTTTTTAATTGCAGCAATAGATTTCTGATAATTGGCAACCCCATATTCATAATAGGCCTTTTCCTGTAATACAAAGCCCATTAACTGTTTTTCAATAATAGGATTATTAATTCTTTTGATAACATCAATTGTTTTATTGGTATACGTTAAAGACTTATTAAGGAGTCCTAAAGAACGATATTGAGAAGCTAGAAAACCATCGATCTTGGCTAACCAAACATCATCATTTCCATTTATAATACCTTCTGCTTTTAAAGCATAATCCACTGCATTTTTTATCTCGCCAGATTGTTTATATAAAGAGGCCGATAACATTAAGCTTCTTGCTTTCAAAGTTGGTGTTTCAGAAATTGAAAACAATGAATCTGCTATGCTTAATGCTTTATTAAAATCTTTTTGAGAAGTTTCAAGGTAAGTTTTTGAATAAATAAGATTATAGTTTTCCAGATTTTGTGCAGATATGCATATTACTGTTAAAAAAAACAAGTTTACAGTAATTAAAAATTTCATAGTTATTGTATTTTATTTAAAAATTAAAAAAAATACAAAATTAGCTAATTTAATAGTTTAAGTAAAAATTTTAAACATTCATTTTCATGAAAAAGGATATTTTTTTTAAAAAAAATACAAATATCTTAAAATTCATACATTGAAATTATACTATAAAATTGAGTACTGTCTGTTTTTATATTTGGGGACAAGAAAAAAACAAGTACAATTTATTACGTTATTATTTATGAAGCTTTGTCATTTTTTATATTATTTTATAATTTCTGTCTGTTGAATATTCCTTATTTTTAATGTATATAAACTTTAAAATTAAGCTTATGAAAGCAGTACGTTTTTTTGGTCATAAGGATGTCCGTGTTATAAATGATATGGAAAAACCGGCTCCTAAAGGAGATGAAGTTTTATTAAAAATCGGAGGTGCAGGAGTTTGTCATTCCGATCTCCATATTATTGATGAGGGAACCGTAGGAGGTTCCGTATTTACATTAGGACATGAGAATGCGGGCTGGATAGAGGAAGTGGGATCTGATGTAAAAGATTACAAAAAGGGAGATGCCGTTTTGGTATATGGACCTTGGGGGTGTGGACATTGTAAACCTTGTCAGCAATCTAAAGAAAACTATTGTGATCATCAGTCTGAGATGGCTTATGGAGGTGGCTTGGGACTTGATGGAGGTATGGCAGAATATATGCTTGTCCCCTCTTCCCGCCTGTTGGTTCCTATTTTTGATTTAGATCCGGTAATTGCAGCTCCGCTTACCGATGCCGCTCTTACTCCTTATTCAGCCATTAAAAGATCAATCTCGAAATTAACTCCTGATGAGTTTGTTGTTGTAATCGGTGTTGGTGGTTTAGGACATGTTGCTATACAGATCTTAAGAGAAATTAGTGCAAGCACCATTATTGCATGTGATGTTACAGAAGAAAAGCTTGCTTTTGCAAAAGAGCTAGGTGCGACACACACAATCAATTCCAAAGATGAAGATGCTACTGAACAGATCCAAAAGATTACAGGCATCAAAAAAGCCAAAGTAGTAATCGATTTTGTAGGAGCCACTTCTACTATTGAGCTTGGAACTAAAATAGTGAGTCTGGATGGAGATCTTACTATTGTAGGATTAGGCAGCGGACATTATCAATACAGCATGTCGGGTTTACCATTTGGTGTAAGTATGACCAATCCTTATTGGGGTTCCAGAGTGGAACTGATGGAAGTTGTGGGACTGGCCCGTCAGAAAAAGATCCATATAGAAATTGAAAAGTATAAACTAGATCAGGCTAATGAAGTTTACGACCGTATGAGAAACGGAAAAATAAAAGGAAGGGCTGTTCTGGTTCCATAATCAATAAAAAAAGCAGGAAGAAATCTTCCTGCTTTTATAATATTCTATAAATATCATCATCCGACCGTAATATAATGTCTGTTTGAAAAACAGAAGTCTTCTGATCTGCTGCATGAAGAATAGCATAAGTACTGAACATCAGCAATACTATAATACTATAGGAATCCTTGCTTTTATTTTATTCATTAATGTGATTTTTTCAAAAATAAAAATATTTTAATTACCTGTCAGAATATCCTTGCGGAAACCTTTACAATTATTTAAAACTTAATTAAAAAAGAACGCGTGATCTTCTGTTAATTTTGTTTTCTTTTTAAGATGGATAAAGGAATTCTACTGTTTTTGTTTTTTATATTTTCGCTAATACCGGCGCAGCAAAAGCCTGTTCAGATTGCTTTTCTTTCGGATGTCCATTTCCAGGATCTGTATGGAAGCTTTTCAGATCAGGATTTCAAAGGCATTCTCAATCCGAAAACGGGACAACCAACTATTTTGAGAACCATGGACTCTCAGCTACATTCAACGAGGATTTTCAATGAAAATTATTTTGCTTTTTTAAAAGCGTTGGATGATATTGCCTTAAAAGGAATTAAAATTGTAGCCATGCCCGGAGATTTTTCGGATGATGGACAGGCCTATAACCTTCGTGGATTACACAAGATTTTAGAACAATATCATAAGAAATACGGAATTTATTTTTACCTCACTACAGGAAATCATGATCCTGTAGGCCCGTTTCGACAGGATGCCGGAAAGGATGACTTTCTCGGAGAGGATGGGAATCCTTTAGGAATCTATAGTAAAGAAAATATAGGGAAAGTAAAAAATAAAATCATTACCAAGGACATCGCAGAATCCGGTTATCTCGAAATTTTACATGAATTAAGAGATTTTGGTTTTTATCCTAAAAAAGAAAATCTCTTCTGGAGTACGCCTTTCGGTTTTCAATCGGTTAACAATTATTCTTACGAAAAGGCTTTACAGAGTGCGGATTATTCCCAAAGGATGTACGAAGTTTCAAAAAGATTTTCCGTTCCCGATATGAGCTATATTGTTGAACCTGTAAAAGGAATCTGGATAGTGGCAATTGACGGAAATACCTATATCCCGAAAAATGTAAACGAAAATCCCGATATTCCTTCTAATTATAAAGGAGCAAGTGTGGGGTACAACAATGTTTTGACTCATAAAAAACATCTGATCGAGTGGATAAAAAAAGTTATGCAGGAAGCCAAAGCAAACGGAAAAACAGTGATTGCTTTCACCCATTACCCGATGATTGATTTTAATGACGGGGCAACGAACGAAATTAAAAAATTATTAGGCGAAAAAAAATGGCAACTGGAAAGGGTTCCCGAAGAAGAAGTCGCGGAAGTTTTTGCTGAAAACGGCTTGCAGATCCATTTTGCAGGGCATATGCACATCAACGACACAGGGATCAGAAAAAAAGACAATAAAATGTTGGTGAATATCCAGGTTCCCTCACTGGCGGCTTACCTTCCTGCCTATAAAGTGCTCACTATACAATCTCCTGATCTGATGGAAGTGCGAACAGAAGTTTTAAATAAGGTCCCCAATTTTGATATATTATTTCCTTTATACGAAAAGGAATACAAAACCTTAGAAAAAGACAAAAATAAAATCGTCTGGAACAGGGATATCCTGAAGTCAAAATCCTATCATGATTTTATGCTGTTCCATCTGAAAGAACTGGTCCGGCTCAGGATGATTCCCGATGACTGGCCGAAAGATTTTATCGAAAAAGTCCAACGCCTGACTGGAGAAGACCTGTTATTGTTAATTCTCAATCAAAATCAATTAAAAGAAAAGAACATCTGCTCAACAACCTTTAAAACATGGACTTTTGAAGATCTTTTACTGGATCTCTATAAATTTCAGTCGGCTGATGAACTGGCAAAAAAAGATATTCCCAAAGAAAGACTGCAGCAATATGAGATCCTGGAAAAACTGTATCAGGAAAACCAATTACAGGATCCTTTCCTATTACAGCTACAATCTGTTTTTAAAATCATAAAGTTACTTTCCAATGGAGATCCAGCAGATCATTTTGAAATAGATTTAAAAAAACAGAAGATCCGCAAACTTTAATGTTTACCCATGACTTTTTCTACTATTGATTATAAAAAGCGAAAAGGCTGTCAACAATTAACAGCCTTTTCTATTGTAAATCTAAAAGTAAAAAATATTCTGTTATCAGTTTAAAGGATTTTTCCTTTCATAGGTATTATTATCAAAACTGATTTTATAGTTTGACTTGAATAATTTGCTCGGCTGATAATAATCGGTTGTAATAATCTGTGCTCCGCTCTTTTTTGCTTTTTCGAATCTTGAATAATCTTCTTTTCTCGCTTCCATCGTATCCGCATCAGCTCTGGTTCGGATAATATATCCTTGTTTTACTAAATCTGCAATCTCCGGACTCGGATCATTCATGAACACAACAGCTGATTCGGGAGTTCCCGGAGTGGAATTGGTGAAGACCATTCTTCCTTGTAGAGATGGATGACCTTTCATATACAAATCCCTGTTCTCACTGTTATTATCCAGTACAAAAAGGAATTTTCCCTTAGCATTTTTTACTTTCGGCCAGTTTTTGTGTAAAACCGCTTCATTTAATGTTGTATAATTTCCCCTGATATCATCCGGTGTGATAATTTTATTTTTACCCAGATATTTTTTTAATTCATTGTCAAGATCATCGAATAATTTTGAGGTATAATGTTCCGGTTCTGTTCCGAACTGGTTGGCTTTTCCGTCTTTAGGTTCCAATGTAATAAAAACCGGATCGTGATCAGGATGCGCATCAGACCATTTTTTCAAATCTTTCAGGCAGTCTTCCAGCGTATAATAATGTGTCTGATAATCAATGTCGGTAATATGGATCATTTTATATCCTGGTTTTTTCATTTTTCCTTCCGGATCAAAAGGCCGACTGGTCTTTACCATATCTAAAATTTTCGGATGAGCATATTTACCTCCTTTACTGTCTGCATATACATCTATTTCAAGATTTCTTAATCCCAGATCCAGCTGCTGAGGAATCGGGATATGTTCGTATTGAATCCTCGGAAGAAAATTCAGTGAATCTTTTTTAGACAGATATTCGTAAACCTCCGGAAGAATGGCCTTCTTATAAGAATTGTGCGAACCAATCACCTGGATCTCGTTAATCTTTAAGTTGTTTAGATTTTGATACTGCGCCGAAAAAAGGTTTAATGAAGAAACATACAAACCTAAGAATACTGCCTTTTTCATGACTTCAATTTTTTGTAATCGCGAAATTAGGAAGTCTTTATTCAGCTTTGTTGTACAGTATATTAAGTGTTTTTTAAGATTATATGAATCTCAAAAATCATGCATTTACTAAGTACCTGATAATGAAATGTATTTCATTTTCTCAAAAAGAGAGATTTATATTTTATTGATTTTATGATAATGTTATGTTAAAATAGATTTGGGTTAAACGTTTTTACTTTGCATCTGAAAAATAAACACTAAAGATGAGAAGAAAATACCGCTGTTGCGGGAACAACAGCGGCTTTTTATTAAGCTAGCAACATTAACAATTACTTTACTTAATGATATGTACCACAAAATTAATTTTTTTAAATTTAAAAAGCTAATTCCGATTGCATTGATTTTTCTGGTTGCCAACCAAGCTCATGCAGAAGGATTTCCTAAACACTCTCCCATTTCTTTTCAGGTTAAAGAACCTATCACCGGAAACGTAAAAGATCAGGAGGGTTCCGCCATAGAAGGCGCAAAAATCACCGTTGTAGAAACCGGAGAAACTGCGACTA
Organism: Chryseobacterium sp.; assembly: GCA_039594975.1. Taxonomy (GTDB): domain Bacteria; phylum Bacteroidota; class Bacteroidia; order Flavobacteriales; family Weeksellaceae; genus Chryseobacterium. The sequence goes on from JBCNMJ010000018.1 coordinate 15,676, forward strand.
CTGATACATCAGGAAACTTTACGATTTCTGCTAATATCGGACAGACTTTATCCATTTCTTATGAAGGATATGCGACACAGGTCTTAAAAATTTCAGGAACCTCAGTTTCTGTGAATCTAAAATCTAAAAAAGGGGCAACTTCCATTGAAGAGGTTACCTTGGTAGGATACGGTTCTCAGAAAAAATCTGATGTGACAGGAGCTATCAGCCAATTAAAAGCAGCGAATTTCAAAGAAGGAATGAATATTTCCGTGGATAATTTAATGCAGGGAAAAGTAGCGGGTGTCCGTATTGTACAGACGAGCGGTGAACCAGGAGCGGGAGTGAATGTTTCCATCAGAGGTATTGGTTCCATCCGAAGTGGAAGTACTCCTCTGTTCGTTGTAGATGGCGTTCCATTGAATAATGATCCGGTAAGTGTATCAAGCCCTGATTTCGGGTTAGGAAATACCGCCGCAAAAAATCCACTGAATTTTTTAAATACCAGTGACATTGAATCAATCACTGTTTTGAAAGATGCTTCTGCCGCCGCAATCTATGGGGCAAGAGGTTCCAACGGTGTTGTTTTGGTGACAACTAAAAGAGGAAAAAAAGGAGAACCTCTGTTTACATATGATACCTATTTAGGTTTTTCTTCCGTGATCAAAAAATTAGATCTGTTAACAGCAGATGAATACAGAGCAGCTGGAATAGACAAATCTTACGATCATGGCGGTAATACAGACTGGCAGGATGAAATCTACAGAAATGCCGTTTCTTCCAATCATTCGGTCTCATTTTCAAAAGCTACAGATACCGGAAGCTATTTCGCATCGCTTTCTCATATGGATCAGGACGGTATTGTGCTGAACAGCAGTTTCAAAAGAACTACAGCCCGCATCAATGCAGAAGAATCTTTTCTTGATGATAAGCGATTAAAAGTTAAAGTAAACCTTACCGCGAGTGATATCAGAGAAACAGGAATTCCGAATGGAGGAACTGCAGGATCTGATGGACAGTTGATTATCCACGCTTTAATGGCCAATCCTACCCGTTCAGTATACGATGAAAACGGAAATTATACCAATTTCAACATGAATGCTCATTACAATCCTTTGTACTTATTGAGTGTGTATCAGGATAAAACCAATACCTTCCGCGTATTAGGAAATACAGAAGCTACCCTGAGAATTATACCCGGCTTGAATTATAAATTCAATTTAGGGATTGACAGGAGTTTATCGGAAAGAAATACGACCATGTTCCCGAATATTACTGACAGAAGCCCAAAAGGAATCTATTCCCAGGCCAATCTGGATGCCTATAATATTCTTTTAGAGCATTATTTGACTTACGATTTCAATTTCGGTAGGCATAACTTCAATTGGCTAGCCGGTTTTTCCTATCAAAAATTCAAAGCAACAGCTACGTATTGGGGAGTAAGAAACTTCTTGGCTCAGGGAGCCGGAATTCCACCTGAAATTAATCCAGGATATTCCGGAGATGTTTTTATTCCACAGCCAGGGACAGATCAGGAAAATGAATTACAATCCTATTTCGGAAGGGTAAACTACAACTTTGACAAGAAATATTTCTTAACGGCTTCTTTAAGAGCAGATGGCTCTACCCGTTTTGGAGACAACAATAAATACGGATATTTTCCATCAGTTGCTGTTGGCTGGACAATTTCCAATGAAAACTTCCTGAAAGGAAATTCGGTTATTAATGAATTAAAATTAAGAGCAAGCTGGGGACAAACCGGAAACCAGGAGGTTCAGAACAAAATCACAAAACCAAGTTATTCATTAGCAGCTTCTGCAGGGTATTATTTATATGATAATTTGAATCTTATCAACGGGGTTTTGATTAACAGGACAGCCTATCCGGATCTGAAATGGGAAACAGTAGAGCAATCAAACATAGGATTGGATTTCAGCTTACTGAAAAATAAATTATACGGGTCCCTGGAATATTATAATAAATCAACAAAAGATGCGATTCTGCGTATTCCATCCCCGGTATTAAGTCCAACCCCTATGATCTGGAGAAATTCTGACGGAACAATTAAAAATAAAGGTATTGAATTCTCTTTAGGGTACGAAATTATTAAAAATGAAAATTTCACCTGGAATCTTGATGTAAACGGAGCTACAGTAAATAATAAAATTACAGGGCTTCCTGTTTCAGAAATTTATTCAGGATCAGTATCCGGACCGGGACTTTCAGGGGTTACCGCCAATGTATATAAAAACGGTTACCAGGCTGGATCTTTTTATATGTATCATTATTTAGGAATTGATGCCAACGGTAAATATATTTATGAAGATGTAGACGGCGACGGAACGATTGGCCAAAAAGACAAAAAGATCTTTGAAGGGCCTATTCCAAAATTTACTTTCGGGATCAATTCTTATATGAAATACAAGAAATTTGATTTTTCCTTCTCTTTTATCGGACAAACAGGAGGTTATCTGGTCAATAACACAGCATTGGACTTAAATATCAACAATCTGGCCTCAGACCGAAACGTTCTGAAAAACTTCTACGATTCTGGAGCAAGTTTTACCAATCAGCCACAATTGTCTTCCTTGTATCTTGAGAAATCAGACTTTATCCGTCTGAACAATGTAAGATTAGGCTATACTTTTGATATCAACCAGCTGAAGTTTTTAAAGAGTATTAATCTTTATGTGAGTGCGCAGAACTTACTAACAATTACAAGCTACACAGGTTATGATCCGCTTGTTGACACCAGTAAACAGGTAGAAGGAAACCAGTCATTGGGAATTGATTACACAACATACCCCTCTGCAAAAACTTTCATTTTAGGAGCCACTGTTAAATTTTAAGTTAAAAAAATCATGAAATCAACATTTTTAAATATTAATAAAATCGTTTTATCGGTAGCGGTAATATCATTAATAGGATGTACCAATTTAGATGAAAAGTTGCTTGACGAAGTTCCGAGTTCTGTAGCTGCAGATCCTGAAGCTTCTTTGGCTGCTGCTTACGGACAACTTGGTGACGGAACTTTTGTAGATCACGGAAGTGTATTCGCCCTACAGGAATATTCTACAGATGAAGCTATCTTACCTACCAGAGGAAGCGACTGGGGAGATGGTGGGAAATGGAGAGCAATGCACGAATTTACCTGGGATTCTAATAACGATGTGATAAAAACAACATTCAATCAATTGACATTAGGGATTACCAAATCTTTAACTGCTATCGGAAGTATCAATCAAAGCAATATCGGTAATAAAGCTTTATTCTTAGCAGAAGCAAAAGGATTGCTAGCTTATTACACCTACACAACGATCGATTTGTTCGGACAGGCACCTTACAGAGATCCTGATAATCTGAATGCACCTATCGAAATTAAGAAAGCAGAAACTACAATTGATGCTTTAATTATTGAAGTTGAAGGGCTTATTCCTAATTTAGCGGATATTAAAACGCAGAATACTCACGCCGGAAGATTTACCAAACAGGCAGCTTATGCTTTATTGGCAGATATGTACCTGAACAGAGCCGTTCTAAAAAATAAAACAGCCGCTGCGTTCAATTTTACAGAACAGGCAATCAATGGGGGCGGAACAGATATGGATAAAGTTATTCAATATTCCAATCTACTGATTAATGGAGGGCTTTTCAGCTTGGAATCCAATTATTTCCACAATTTTGACATTAATAATGACAATAGCAAAGAATTGATCTTTACGATTGTTCAGAAGAAAAATTCACTTAGAAATGCGGACAATGACCTTGCCTATATGTCGATGGAAAGAATTCAGAAACCGTCACCGGATAACAGGGGAACCAACGCTTCCTGTATCACTCCGGAATTCTATTATTCATGGAACGGAAATCATGATGATCCACGTTTTCAGCGAACTTATCAGTATGAAGACGGCACCTGGTTCAGAAATGACGGAACCGATGTAAGCGTACCATCAACAAGTAAAGTGGAAGGAACAGGAAAACCGTGGTTTCATTTCAACAGAGGACTACAGGTTGGTCAGCAATATGGCCCTAAAATTCTTGCTAAAGGTAACTTCGACATGACTGCTGACGGAAGAATTAAAGTTTACAAGTTATTCACAGAAAAAAATACAACCCTTGCTGCCGACTTCACGCCTGAGCTCAACTTTGATAATCCTGCGGAAGCGGTATTTACGCAGGCTCAGATCAACAGAGGGGTAAGAAACTTTAAGTTTGAATTTGATCCTGGTTACGGGAACAACGGAACCAGCGGAATGGATGTACCACTGTACAGATTAGGAACCATCTATATGATGAGAGCAGAAGCCTATTTCAGAAGTGGAAATATAGCTGCAGCTTTGGCAGACGTGAATAAATTAAGAACAAGCAGAACCAATGATGCTTTAAAGAATAATACACCAGGTGTTGCACTTACTTCTTTGGATGCCAATACATTATTTAAAGAATCAGGATATGAGCTGTATTGGGAAATGTACAGAAGGAAAGCGATGATCAGATTCGGGAAATTTGATCTTGCAGGAACAGCAAAACCTGCCACTCAACCCTACAGAAGAATATTTCCTATTCCGCAGGCAACTCTTGACGTTTCTAAAGAATTTACCCAAAACCCAGGCTATTAATTTCTTTTCATCAAATTAATTTTTTTCGTAGAAGTGACTGTCTTCTTTAGACAGTCACTTTTTTATTGAGAGATCATTTGGAGTTATTTTACATCAATTAAAAAACCTGAAAATAATTAATTTTCAGGTTTTAAATTTTATATTTTCTTTACAATAATTATAAGCGAAAAACTAGTAAGTCTGAAGCATAGACGTTGTTAATGTAGACTGTGACATTGCGCTATTCAAATTGGATGTATCAACAGCCCTTCCTATTCCTAAATTAGCTTCATTACTTCCTGAGCCTAAATTTCTATTCGTACAGGCAGCTTTTACAACATATGAACCGGCAGCCAAAGCATCCAAAGTGACATTTAAATTATAAATCCGATAACTCCCCGGAACACCACGGACAACATCATTTCGTACAGCTTTTAAAACCCCGGGTGCACCATCCTTTTCTACGAAAATACCACATGCGTAACTTGCCGAACCTGTTGTCCAGGACAAACCTGTACGTCTGGCGATCTGAACCGTAGTCTGAAAAGATAATATTGCCTTAGATTTATTATCTGTACGGGTAACTACAAAGCTATCTGTTATACCAGGTATATAAGACCAATCAGTAGCAGAATATGGAGCGTCCATAGTATAAATTCCTGTACTTCCAGACTGGGTAAATTCTATTCCGACATTATCCTTTACCGTATTCAAATAATATAATGATAGACTTCCCGTACCATTGGCTATTTGAAAAGTTTTCCAGGTATCCGATGTTGGACCCGCTACAGAAAATATCTGCCCTGTAGTTCCTTCAGCGCCCGTCGTAGTAGTAGTTCCTCCTGTTCGAATTTCTTTTCTAACATTTAATGTACCATTTACATCAAGGGTTTTTGCAGGAGTATTGGTATTAATACCTACTTGACCATTACAGATGGCAGCAAAGAAAACTCCTATTATATAAATATTTTTCATTTTTATGGATTTACTATTGGTGAAAAATTCTGTGGGATTTCATAAACATCAACTTTCAGAGAAGATTGTGTCATGAAATTATTTAAATTGCTTACAGATGTGGTTGCCGGAACTCCAATACCCAAAGTTAATCCTGATACAGGATTCGTTAGCCTTGAACAAGCAACACTCACTGAATGGGTACCCGGTGTAAGATTTTCAACACCCCCAATTTGAGTATGAGTTATAAATGTACTACTATTAGGGCTCGCAGTAACTTTATTGATTCTTATACTTTTCAGCAGTCCATCTACAAAAATACCGCATGCAAATTTAATATTAGATCCGTCTCCTCCTCCATTATTTTGCTGTACTACAGTTTCGAAAAGCAGATAGGTACTATTTTGCGTACTATTAACCGTAAAATTTTGAGACAAACCTGGTATTGTCTTAAAATTTTTCCCAGCCACGGTTAAAGATGTAAGTGGCGTATCCTGAGCGAAATCTGTTGCAGGTACTATAGTCGTTGCCGTTTCTGCATTCGTGAATGTGATTCCCTGACCGGTTTTTCCAGAAGGTCCCTGATTTGTTGCATTTGAAGTATTTAAATCCCGAAAAGAATCATTAAAGATAAGATAATACTTATTCGTTAAATATTCCGGAATTCTAAAAGTTTTCCATGTGGGCGGATTGTTTGGACCTCGGGAAACCAAAACCTGGCCTACACTTCCGGGAACAAGTGTCCCTGAACCATTATCTACAAATAATTTTTTTCCTATATTGATGTCTCCATTTACATCGAGATTGTTTCTAGGATTTGTTGTAGCTACCCCAACATTGCCTTGTGCATAAAATAAAGTTGAGATTAGAGTAATTGAAAATATTAGTGTTTTTTTCATGATTCTAATTGATATAGGTAACAAGTTCTGCAATATCGATTTTAAGTAAAGATCTCAAGCTAAAAGCATTTGAAGAAGTATTAGTCAAGATTGGTGTTGGACCATAAGTAGGAATATTAACGCCAATTCTAAAATAATTGTTGGCTACATCCGAAGAAGAAATCTTTCTACAAGCAACGTCTACTGTATAGTTACCTGTGGCTACGTTCTCCTCTGTATAGTTCAATGTAAAAATACTTTGTGTAGGTGCAGTATCAATTGCTGTAATACCATCAGGTCTTAATGCAACAAGCTTATTATTTTTAAAAATACCGCATATGAAATCTACAGAAGAACCTGTACCAGCTACTTTATTCACTAATTCCACTCCTGTCTGAACCTGGTACGTTACCTTATTCTGAGATGCCTTAATTTCCACCGGAATACTCAAGTCAGTTATTTTAACCCATTTTGCCGGATCAAAATCTTCATTAAGATTATTCGTTACAGGGGAAGAAGCCGCTACATTATTAGACAAAGTAGTAATACCGGTTTGATCCGTTTTCAGATAGGTATTAACTAACTTATATTGAGAATTTTCCATAAAAGGAATATTTGCATATCTCCAAACCGGAGGCTGCCCAGCTCCCTTCGAAACCAAAACCTGATCCACACTGCCTGTATCACCATTTACAACATCTGTTCCCCCAACACTTAGTGCTTTTCTTAATGCTAAATCTCCGTTCACATCTAACTTAGATTTAGGTGTCGTTGTATTAATTCCCACTTGAGAAAACATTTTCATGAACATTAGAAAAGTAAGAATTAATGTACCTGTGTACTTCATAAAATTGTGTTTTAAATTAATAGAAACTTGAATACCTTGATGAAAGAGTATAAATATCTAGACCCCTATAGTATTTTTAATATTTTTCATGTTTTAATTTATTTATTTAATCATATCATCCAATAACCATAATATTTTTTTACAATTATCTTATTCATTTACATATTAATAATATGTTGAGTATTTCATAAACAGATCACCATATCAAAATATATAAAAATCACAAAATTGAGATTAATTTTAAAAATACAATATTTGTCAAAAATAATACCAACAAGCGATATTGATTAAAAAATTTCACAAATATAATTAATTCCAATGCATATATTGTATTTTAATTAAAATTAACGTAAAAAAATAAATATAAATCCTTTTTATGTGAAAAAAATACAATTATCATGTATTTAAAAAAAATAAATTATTAATAAAAATAAAACATCAATAAATATTTATAGAAATAGAATATTAGTGGTTTGAATAAAAAGAGTAAATACAGATATTCTAAAAAAATTTCATAATGCATTGAAAATTTATTATTTACATTGCCGATTTGAAACAATGCCTGCTTTTAGATGCCTCTATGTTAATTTGGATACAACGAAAACAGATTTGGATACAAGTGCTTCTTCGATCCTTAAGAACTTTGTAACTATAAAAAATAAAAAAATGAAAATAGTAATTACAGGTTCTTTAGGAAACATCGGACGTCCATTAAGCCAAGAATTAATCAAACAAGGACATATAATAACATTAATCAGCAGCAATCCTGAAAGAAAGACGAAGATTGAACATCTAGGAGCAAATGCGGCTATCGGGTCTTTAGCAGATAGTAATTTTTTAACAGCAGCCTTTTCGGGAGCAGATGCTGTATATTGCATGATTCCTCCCAATTATGAGGAGCAGGATCAGATTGAGTATTATAAAGCCATTGGAGAAAGCTACAAAAGAGCTATTCTTGAAACCGGGGTTAAGAGAATTGTCCATTTAAGCAGCTATGGAGCACATTTGGCAAGTGGTACAGGTTTTATAGCAGGTGCATATCATGTTGAACAAATATTGAATAGCATTCCCAATATTCAGCTGACTCATTTACGCCCAACTTACTTTTATTACAATCTTCTTCCTTTTATATCAATGATTAAGTCTGCCGGATTTATAGGAACGGTTTACGGAGGAACTGACCGCTTATATTTGGTATCACCTAACGATATTGCTTCAGCCGCTGCCGAAGAACTGACAGTAACAGGAAAAACAGCTCCTATTCGCTACATAAGCAGTGACGAAAGAAGTTGTAATGAAATTGCTTCTGTATTAGGTAACGAAATCGGTATTCCAGACTTAAAATGGGTAATCATATCCAAGAAAAAGGTATTTGAGAATTTAAAAAATAACGGACTTTCGGATGAATTTGCTTCAAAATTGATTGAGCTTGGTGAAGCGATACATAATGGTAAGCTACATGAAGATTATATCCTAAATGTTCCTGTCCCGGGAAAAATAAAACTTGAAGAATTTGCAGAAGAGTTTTCCAAAGCATTTCATGATAAATAAGTAAATTTAGGAGATGGAAAACAAAACACCAAAATTGATTAAGACCATCAGTGCTTATCATCGGTTTCATAAATTACCACAACCTCAGCATCCTATGATCAGCATTATTGATTATAGCCATATAAAGCCCCAACAAGATAGTGAAGTTAGTAGTTTAATGCTTGATTTCTATTCAATATCACTAAAGCGAACTACAAATACCAAAATACGATACGGGCAGCAACGATATGATTTTGATTCCGGTGTTTTGTTTTTCATGGCTCCTAAACAGGTTTTCAGCATCCTCCAAAGTGGAGATACAACACCGAAACATACGGGATGGTTATTATTGATACATCCTGATTTTTTATGGAATACTCATCTTGCACCCACCATCCGGCAATATGATTTTTTTGACTATGCTGTGAATGAAGCGTTGTTTCTTTCTGACACCGAGGAAAATATACTGACAGGCATTATTAAGCAAATTGATCTTGAATGCAGGACCAACCTGGATAAATTTAGCCAGAATATCATTATCTCTCAGATTGAAACGCTCTTGAATTATTCCGAACGGTTTTATCAACGACAGTTTATTACAAGAAAAATAAGCAATCATGAGATCCTGGATCGTATGGAGAAAATATTGAGTGATTATATAACCAATAAGGCCATAGAACAGGGCATTCCTACTGTACAGTTTGTTTCCGAAGCTCTGTCTGTTTCGCCAGGATACCTGAGTGGGGTTCTGAAGTCAATTACCGGTGAAAGCACTCAACAACACATCCATAATAAACTAATTTCTGTTGCAAAAGAAAAACTGAGTACAACGACACTAACTGTCAGTGAAATAGCTTATGAGCTGGGATTTGAACATCCGCAGGGATTTAGTAAACTTTTTAAAAATAAAACCAATAGTACCCCATTGGAATTCAGACGATCATTCAATTAATCCTAAAACACACAACAAAATATTATTCCAAATGAAGATAAGTACTCATTCGGAATTAAACTTTTGCACTATCAAAAATTAAAGGCTATTTTTTGGTGTTAGTTACCTGATTTATAATTGATAATAAATTTAAATCTAAGCATACATAAAACCATAAAAATTAATAACAAAACTGTCAGGTGAAGTATTGACGGTAAATTATCTGCCAGACTACCTCCTGCCTGAACAATTGAAAGATACGCTTTCAGGAAAGGTGTTGTTGGAAGCATATCTGAAAAAAATTGTACTAATTTAGGCAAAGCCTGATATGGCATAGAATATCCTGTTATCAAAAATATCGGATAAGACGAAAAAACCATAACCTGAAATGTGAAAAGCTTAGATTTGAAAAAACTCCCGATTAGCATTCCAAAAACCAGTATTGTAACTATAAAAAGAGCCATTAATAAAGCCAAATCTAAATAATTCCCTCTTATTTCCACTCCGAATACTGAAAAATTTATGGTGGAAAAAAACAAACCGAAAATCATAAAAATAATAAAATATAAAAAGCTCTTTCCTACAAGTAATTTAGAAATACTGTGTCCTGAAAGCCGATAAAGATTAGTCAGTTTTTTATCTTCTCTTTCGGAAGCAAAACTAGCTGCAACACCTATCAGTAAAGTCTGTTGTAAAATTATGGCCAGTAATCCGGGTAATAAAAAAGCTCCATACGTCATTCCCGAATTGTACAACGGGCGGTAATCCATATTAATTGGATTGGTCATTTTCATCGACTGATCGTCATTCATCCCTTGTTTGTTAAAATAGGTTTTTCGCACACCTGCCCCAACCGTAAGGCAAACTTTGGTTACTGCACTTAGTAAATCGCTGGAAGGTAAAAACCGAGAAGCATTTAAAACAAGATTTACATTAACCTGCTTTTGAGAGAGAATATATCTTTCCATATCTTTCTGAATATAAAAATATCCTTCAACCTCCCCCTTATATAGTTTTTCGTTAGCCTCGGAAATATCGGAAACGGGAATTATATCAATCATCGGAGTAGAATTGAGCTGATCTGTCAACAATCTTGATATTGCCGTTCCATCTGCATCAATCAAGGCCAATTTTACTTTTTCTTCTCCTTTGTTAAGATAAATGCTTCCATACATAAATGCATAAACAATCGGTGCCAAAAGTAAAATCATAAACAGACTTGAATCTTTTGAAACGTTTTGAATCTCTCGTTTTATGATCTGGAGTATTTCTTTCACACCTTTTGATTTTTAAGATAAGTATCCACTTTATTTTGAAAAAAAAGAATAGCAACAGAAAAAGTAATTCCAATAAACAGCAAAAGTTTATAAATTTCCGGCATCGCATAAGATATCGGAAGTTTCATAAAATAAACTTTAATAAATCCGTCCAGAAAGTGCGTGTAAGGCATTATTTCTGCATAAAACTGATCGTACCATGGCATTGCCGTTCTTGGAAATGTAAACCCGCTGAATACAAAAGCAGGAGAAGTAAAAAACAGTGCAATATCCGTTACCAAAAGCAGATTATTTGAAATTGCCGAAACCATCATCCCTATACCGATGCATGAAAGAGACATCAAAGTATACATGATGAAGAAATTAAAATAGGTTCCGGGTTTTTCTAAATTATAAACAGGAAACACCAAAAAAGCAACCAATAAAAAAAGAATCCATGCAATGCAAAGATGTGCAAACATTTTTCCTATAAAAATCTGCGAAGAAGAGGTTGAAATCTTCAAAAGTTCATCAATTGTACTCCTTTTAAACTCCAAATTCAGGATGAGAACAGACGCTACGATTAAGGCCATTTGCAAACCTACCGTTATCAAACCTGGAGTAAGATACATCTGATAGTTAAAATCAGGGTTATATAAAATCGTTGTATTCAACTTAATAGGCTGAACCAAAGTATTCGCTGTTTCAGCAGGCATTCCCTGCTTCTCCGCTTTTTGAAGAACTACAGCAAGCCCTCCTTTGATAATGACTTCCGCAGCTCCTTTATAGATCATTTTTGCAGGAACAAGATAAGCACCATTCGTATACAGCGTGATATTGGACTGATGATCTTTCTTTACATCCGCTTCCATATTTTTCGGAAAATGGACAGCCCCAAAGATTTCACCTTTTTTCATCAGACTTTCGATTTCTGCATTGCTGAAAGCTGTATTCGTAAAATGTATATACTCATTCTGTTCCATCATATCGGTAAGCATTCTTGAAACGGAGGAACGATCTTCATCCCAAACTGCCATTGGAAGTTCCTTGGCAAATTGTTTCTGATAAATAAAACCGTAAAAAAGAAAAATAATAGGAGGAATCACTAGTAAAACCACATAAAAATTAGGAATCGAAAAAATTCGCTTCCATTCTCGCAGCATGATTTGGCTAATGGTTCTCAACTTGAATTAAAAATAATATTATGGTAAAATCAGTTGTGCCGTCATACCGGGGCGAAGTCCTTTAATTGAATTCAGATTTTCAGGTTTTACTTTTATCTGAAATGTTCTCAGTTCAAATTCCCCGTTCTGTTTTTCAGGCACCCAATCCGCATAACCTAATGCAGGAGCAAGTTCTGATACGACACCCTTCACTTCTTCCGGAATACACCCAGGGATTTTCATTGTCACCGATGTTCCTTTATCTATTTTATTCATCTGGCTTTGGCGGAGATTGAATTTTACAAAATAGGAATTGTCCTTCTGAATGGTCATCATAGGATATCCAGCATTTACCATTTCGCCTTTATTTGAAATAACGGTTGAAATCTTACCTGAAGCAGGAGCTTTTATAGAAGCATTATCCTTAATTTGTTCGGTAAGTTTCTCTGCATCTTTTGTCTGATTCAGAATTGATTTTGCAGAATTTTTAAGCTCATCATTGCTTCCGCGCTCAAGCAGCTGTACATTCAGTTTTGCCGTTTCAAGCTCTTTTTGGGCCGCTTTAAATTTAAAATAAACAATATCTCTTTCCTGTCCGGAAACCACACCTTCAGAATAAAGATTCTGGAAACGCGAATAAGTTTTATTCATTAAATCCATTTGCTGTTGTGCAATCTGCTGAAGATTCTTTGCTGAAGCCAAAACTTCTGGCTCTACACCACGATCAACTTTATTCAGCTGATTTTGGGCAATGGTTACCGCTTCGGAAACCTGCGACTGAATAGTTTCTATCTCTGAAGTTTTCATTTGGGCAACAATCTGTCCTTCTTTCACCTCATCATCCTGTTTTACCAACAAATCGACCACTCTTCCGGGTAATGAAGCAGAAACATCTACAAATTCTGCATCAACCATCCCGATAACGGCATCCTTATCGACCTGTGAAGATTTATTTCTAAGAAGGTATATAACCGCAATAGCCAAAACAATCAAAGGAATAAAAACCGCCCAGTAATTTTTTATAAAGTTCTTCATCTTGTTCTGATTTTATGGAATATAATTGATCATGTTTTCAGGGGTTCCGTTAATAAAAAAATAGGTTGCCAATGCCGTCTGATAAGCAACTAGCGAAGTGTAATACAGCTTTTCGGTTTCATACTGCAATTGAAGTACATCATTAACATCCTTCACAGAAGCAAGACTGTTTTCGAGTCGTTTTCTTACCATTTCGGTAGTGGTATAAGACTGTTTCCTTGATTCATCAAAAGTCTCACTCTGTTCTTTCAGACTGATAAGCTTATTTTGTGCTATTCTGGTCGCGAGATTTACAGCTTTCTGTTTCTGATCTATTAATAGATCAGCTTCTTTTATAACAGATTCCGATGCCTGATTTCGGGATCTCCTTTCGGGATCAAAGAGTGTCCACTGCATTTCTATCCCAACCAGCCAGGGAGGAGTGATCAAAGGAAGGTCTTTTCTGAAAAACTGATAGTTCCCAATGGCAAAAATATTAGGTTTTGAAAGAGATTTGGTGATCATAAGACCTGTTTCTGCTTCTGTTTTTTTACTTTGAAGAAGTTTGATATCTGCATTATTTTCTGAATTGGAAAATGTCGGAAGTTCCGTATTTTCTGTTAGCTTCTCAGTAATTTCCAAGGACTCGTCTAATGAAACGCCCATTAAATCTTTAAGGGTAAGCAAGGCATTTTCTTTTTCAAGATTCAGGTTTTTAAGATTGGTTTCCCCTTGTTTTTTAGCAATATCTGCCCAATTTTTCTGATAAGGCGGTATGATTTCTGATTTCAAAAGATTTTCAGCATATTTTTCATTCTGATGAAGGGATGCAACACTTTTTTGCTGCTTCTCAATCATTGAATTAAGATACATGATCTGAATATATTGTAGTATTATATTATAAGTTATAAGATCTTTTGAAGATTTTAGATTGGCTTTTCCGCTTTCCACCTGCTGTTCCGAAAGTTTTTGTGAAGCATTCAGCTTACCACCAAGATAAATAGGCTGCCTTACGAAAACACCGGCTAAAAAATAGCTTTGCTTTGCAATGGCAGGGTTGTAATTAGGATACACCGCATTAATAATATCTTTGGAAGTCTGGTAAATAACATCTTGAACAGTTTGTGGAAGAGCATTTCCCGTGATCTGCTGGTAAACAGAATTGGCAGAAGATACGCTTTGTTGTGCCGATCCCTCTACGATTCCGCCTTTTACCTGTTGAAGGTTAATTTTAATAGGTTCCCCGATATAGTTGTAGCCTCCAAGCAAATCTACCTTTGGTAAATGATTATTTTTATTGGACTTCACAAGCTTTTCCCGTGTTTCCAAAGATTGTTCTGCCAATTTTATCGCAGTATTATTTTTTATTGCGTTATTGATACATTGCTGAAGGCCCACCCCCTGACAAAAGGTATTTACAGAAAGCGATACGAAACATATCAGTATTATTTTTTTAAATCGTATAATTTGCATGTGCATAACATCTTATCCAAATTTAATCAAGAAATAATCATAAAATCAACAGAAGCGAAATACAGAGCATTGTCATTTCCTGTACACTATTTAAAAGCATTAAGATAATGTCTGCTGTAGTCTGAATAATTGAAAGAAAGAATTTTAAACTGTGATTTTAATTGCATAAAACTATCCAGAGGGATAATCCCAGTACTACTCTATTATTTGAACTAACTTTTCTATGACGGAAATCTCCAATTGCTGTTGACTGTCATATGCCAGTATGAGAATGAAAAACGGGATTTAAAACAAAGTAAATTTTCATATAAATGTTTTTAATATTTGGTTTGTCTTATAAAAATACAAATTATTTCAATTAATTCACCATAGCAAGTTTAAAAAAATTAATATATTTCAGTTTCACTAAAATTTTCAAGAAATTCACTTTCCATGATATTTTAATGAATGATTGTCAGACCCAATTTAACTAGTCTTATTTAGATAAGAGACAAAAGAATAATTTTTGATTCTTTCAGGTTTCAAATTCTGAAAAGCAGAAAACCTAATAAAGCTCCTCCTAATACCACAAAAACACTGTTAACCTTAGCAAATCTGAATACAAAAATCAGACTGACAATTGCAATGACTGCAGTACGCCAATCTGCAATGCTATCTTTACCCATTTCATAGCACACAACTGCAATAATGGCTACTGATGCTACATTTACTGCATCTAAAAATGTAGATAAAATTTTTGAATTGCGCATTTGTCTCATCAACGGATGAAGTATCGCCACGAATACAAATGCAGGCAGGAAAATAGCTATGGTAGAAAACACGGCCCCTGCAAAACCGTTAATCTGATACCCAATAAAAGTAACTGAAGAAAATACCGGACCCGGCGTAAATTGACCTACTGCAATAGCATCTATCAGTTGTTGACGTGTTAGCAAACCCGTTGAAACCAATTCGGCATCTAAAAAAGCAAACAAGACATAGCCGCTTCCATACAGAATAGCACCAATTTTAAGGAAAACCAGAAAGAGATGAAAATTTTTAGATGATAGAAAGCCGGAATCCGGAATTTGAAATAATAATGCTGGAATAAAGGAATGAACTTCACTCCGTTTATTGATAAGATACAATAATACAGCTAACAAACCTGCTCCAAACAAGAGAAAAATCTCATTGATACCCGATAAAGATAAAATCAGAACAATTATACCAATAAACCAGAGCTGTAACGTTTTCAGTGATTTCTTGCCCAAAGGATAAATGGCTGCTAAAATAATCGATATAATCGCAGGTTTTATTCCATAAATAAAAGGCTGAACTTCCGGAAGCTGTCCATATTCTTTATACAGCCATGCAAAAAATAAAGTGATGAGAACCGCGGGAAATATAAAACACAATCCCGCTATAATAAGTCCTTTCCAACCCGCTCTGTCTTGTCCGATATGGATTGCCATTTCTGTACTATTCGGTCCGGGTATTAAATTGGTAGCCCCTATCATATCCAGAAAATGTCCCTCGGTCATCCATTGACGCTTTATTACGACTTCCTGCCGCATCATGGCAATATGAGCAGCAGGTCCTCCAAAAGCCGTAATGCCTAATTTTAGGAAAATACGTGCAAGTTCTTTCAGTTCATTTTCCTTTTTCATGCATTATTATATATTCATCAATTGAATGGATATTATTTTTATTATGCAATTTAAAATCCTGATTGCTAAAGGAATGTATGCTTTTCATAACATAAAAATTTCAGGTGCAATGAAAATCTTTCATAAAATTACACAGATTTATGAGATGATAAAATTTTTCATACATTCTTATATTTTCAAACATTCACAATCTTTTAACGGCCGAGAAATCTTTGCTTTAAATTTAAATAGATGAAATCCTTTCTATTCTATTTCTACAGAAAATCATATATCCAATTTGTGTACATCATAATCGTATACCCAGTGCATTTTCTTCTTTTCCATATTAATAAAATATTTTAATATATTGTCTCTGAATAAATTGATTATCCAATTAGGCTTTGACTTTGCCTTACCAACTTTTCTTGCCTGTGCAATGATTTTTTCTACTCTGCCGGATCTTAATTGCTGAAATCGGGAAAAAGCAAGTTCAGGATCATCATATTTGGCTAAGCACTTTGCCAACACCGCACTGTCTTCCAAAGCCAGTGAAGCTCCCTGTCCGGTATGTGGTGAAATAGCATGGGCAGCATCTCCTATTAAACAAACTCTTCCGGCATACCATTTTTCCAGAACAGGCATATCAAATATAGGATAAGCAAATAAATCATTACTCGCCATAATAATCTCACTGATTTTCCTGTGATCTTGAGCATGCAGTTCCAAAAGATCTCTTTTTATTTTCAGTTGTTGAGACTCGTCATCCGAAACCGGACGATGTGGCTCCTGTTCAGCATCATAATTGTTAAACCACCAGGTTTCTCCCGTATTGGTCGTTGAAAACCCGAAAAACGCCTGTTTACCAAACATCATTTCTATAGCTTCTGAAGGGGTTGTCCGACTGGGAATCTTTACAACTGCTCCTGTAGATAACATTTTTGTGTAGGTGGGCTGCGGTGAGTCCGGGAAGAGCAGTTTTCTGCATTTTGAATGAATACCATCTGCACCTATCAGATAATCATAATCCTGATAGTTTTTTTTACTAGTTTTTATATTTATCTTTTCTCCAAAGCACTCAATAGACTCTAATTTACAGTCATATTCTACAAAACACCCTAATTCAATTAGTTTTTCATGCAATAAATTGCTTATTGCCGATCTCTTCACCTGGATACTGGCTATCCCATAAGCATCCTTTTGATAGGAAGCATCCAATTCGGCAATCTGTTTTGCTTTTGAATTGTAAAAACGAAGTGTTCCGGGAACATATTCATCATAGATCCTGGATATGTCAATAAGATCAGCAAGGACATTCAATCCATTCGGTGATATTCCTAAGAACAGGCCCTCTGTCATTTCTTTCCTGGAACGGGCTTCAATAATTGTTACCTTAGCTCCTCTTTTAAGCAGTTCAATTGCTAATGCCGGACCGGCAATTCCGGCTCCAACAATCATTACTTTCTTATTATTCATGATACATTCTTTTTAGATCCATCATCCTTTTTAAGTTTTGAAATACATACATAACCTATATTTACCAATACATATAACCCAACACGTACATAATTAAGGTTTTTCCAAGTTATTGCTTCTTTCAATAAGCCGGGCTCTACAACCGGTCTGACTTTCATAGCCATAAATGCCATCAAAGTAGGCGCGAAATACTGTAAAGTCCAGACTCTTAAACCTATATGAATAAGCAATAAAAATAACATAGCGTTTCGTCTTTGTTTGAAACGCCAATTAAAAAAAAGAGCTAGCAACAGAAAGATCTCATGAACGGAATGAACTATTATCCAAAAAAATTTGAAATCCAGGCCATAAGCGGTCTTAAAGAAAAATAAAGATGCAGGCGGTCCTGCTGTCCAAGCAGGAACCATAATTGCAGTTTCCCACAATTGCGCTCCGTTCATCACAAAATAAAGTGCAGTAGCGATATATAGCCAATTATCAGCTCGTGAATTTGTATTGGTCATTTCCATTTATTAATGTTTTTGATTTTATATAATAGAGTATTTATAAGTATCTTTACCGTAAAGCAAATTATTAATATCATTAAGTATCTTGATAACAAAGATAAATTATTTTTATGAACAGCAAAAAAAAAACAGAACAAATTGAATATCTGACAGATATTAACAACCTTACCAGAGAATTTTCTACGGTTACGGTACTCATGCATCAGGCAATTGCACAAAAGGCTGGCCTTGTTGGTACAGACCATAAATATATAGACTTGCTTCTTCAACACGGTTCTATGACTGCTGGGCAGCTTGCTGAATTAAGTGGCATTACTACGGGAGCGGTAACCGCAATGATTGACAGACTTGAAAAAAGCAAATTGGTTAAACGTGAGCGACAAACTGATGACAGAAGAAAAGTTTTAGTAGTCCTGGACCAAGAAGAAGCATTCAAACGTATAGGACCTGCTTTTAAAACGATGCAGGAGGATCTTAAACAGCTGTATAATGACTTTACTGAAACGGAACTTGCAACGGTAGAGAAATACTTAAAAGCTGCTATTGAATTTTCCAATAAACAGATCCGGAATCTGAATGAAAATTAATACGACTGTTAGTATAAAGGGGGTTCTTCTTTTCTTTGCAAGGCCTAACTTTGTATTTAGGAGGATGACACTTTATTCTATATAACCTGTTCAGTATTATTGGATATTTTTATCTATTTGTAATTCAAATAAAATCTAATTAAAAAAGACCGATCGTTTTATTTTTTTATTTAATTTTGTGACAGATTAGATATAATTTTTCGCACATAAAAAGACGATTGGTTTATTTTATTAATAATATTAAAAAAGAAAAGAATAAAAATGGAAGAATTTGATATTACCGTTATTGGATCAGGTCCAGGCGGATACGTGGCAGCAATAAAAAGTGCCCAACTGGGATATAAAACGGCTATAGTCGAAAAATACAGCACTTTGGGCGGCACCTGCACCAACGTGGGATGCATACCTACCAAAGCACTATTGGATAGTACTCATCATTATGCAGATGCTGTTAAAAGTTTTCAAAATCATGGTATAGAATTTTCAGACATCCGGCTCAATTTTGAACAGGTCTTCAAGCGTAAATCTGATGTGGTAACTAAAAATACGCAAGGCCTGGATTTTTTGATGAGAAAGAATAAGATTAAAGTTTTACAGGGCTCTGGTTCCTTTCTCAACAATGAATCTTTAAAGATCACACATACTGACCAAACAGAGACGGTTATAAAATCAAAGAAGTTTATTATTGCTACGGGATCAAAACCAGCAACTATTCCGGGAGTTACCATCGATAAAAAAAGAATCATTACTTCTACAGAAGCTCTGGCAATGAACGACAAACCTGAGAGCATTGTAATCATTGGCGGAGGTGTAATAGGTGTAGAAATGGCTTCCATTTTCAACAGGATCGGAACCAAGGTAACTATTTTGGAATATGCCGATAATCTGATTGCCAATATGGATCAGGAGTTAGGAAGTACTCTGGCTAAAATTTTAACTAAAGAAGGTGTTGAAATAAAACTTCGGGAAGCCGTTTACAAAGCAGAGAACCATGGTGACAAAGCTAAAGTCTATTTTAAAAATAAACAGGGTCTCGAACAGGAACTTACCGCCGATTATATTTTAGTTGCTGTCGGTAGGAAGCCGTATGTGACAGGTCTGGGCCTAGAAAACACCAATGTAGAATTAAATACTAATGGTACCATTAAAGTGGATGATCTACTCCAGACAGCAGCCTCAAATATTTTTGCAATTGGTGATGTTGTTGGTGGTGCTATGCTTGCTCACAAAGCAGAAGAAGAAGCTGTATTTGTTGTCGAAGGAATTCATGGTCAAAAACCACATATTGACTATGACCGTATTCCGGAAGTAGTTTACACCTGGCCGGAAGTAGCTTCAATAGGAGCAACAGAAGAAGAATTAAAAAAGCGTGGATTAACATATAATGTCGGTAAATTTCCTTTTGCAGTAAATGCCAGAGCCAGAGCAGGAATGGAAACAGATGGTTTTGTCAAAGTACTTTCTGACCCCAAATATGGAGAACTTTTAGGTGTGCATATAATAGGTGCAAGAGCCGCTGATTTAATAGCGCAAGCAGTTGCCGGTTTGGAATTTGAAATTACGGCAAAAGATATGGCCTCAATCTGTTATGCCCATCCTACTTATTCGGAGGTATTAAAAGAAGCCTATACAATTGCTTCAGGTGAAGCTTCGGTAAATATTTAAGATTAAAAAGCTATCAATACTGAAGAACATCCACAGAGGATTGATATGCTAACTGGCAGATGCACTATGAGGAGAAAAAGCGATAGGAAGATACTTTAAATAATATATTCTGTTAGCACGATTACTCTCAGATCTGTTAGAATAAGTTTATAACTTTTTATCCAATCAGTATCCAATTTAGACAGGAACAGTTTTTATAAGTAAGCTAGTGATGCTTAAAAGGTATATTAAAATTATCTTTATTAATAATATTCTTATGTCCTTTAAAAACTGTTCCGATACTGATCCATATCGTGGAAAAAAGCAAAGAGAGACAGGTAATTCCCAGTCCGGCTTTATAAAGCTCGTACTCAACAATATTTGTTTTATAAGCAATAGATAGTGCTAGAATACCAAACTCTCCCGTTTGCGAAAGTAATGCACCCCCGTAAAGACTATCCTTCCATTTGAAGTTTAAAAGTCTGAAAAAAACAGCAGACATAATACTGTTACTGATCAGCACCACTATCGTACCTAAAACAATAAGTTTATAATTGGATATAAGATAAGGAATATCCATACGAAGACCAATGGATACAAAGAATAGCGAAACAAAGAAAACTTTAAAAGGCAATAGAGAATGCTCAAGCCAGTGAAAAGCTTTCATCTTTCCTACCAAAACACCGGCAATAAAGCTTCCCAATGCGGCACTCATACCGATAGCTTCCGCCAAAACGCCGAAACCGAGACAAATAAAAAGTCCCGAAAAAACCTGTAAATCATGATCATTCTCTAAAAAAGAATATGAAAAATCAATTTCCCTGATATGTCTGATCTTTCTGAAAATAAAGAAAATAGTTAAACATACAGCCAAGGGTAATATAAAGCTAAAAAAATTATATTTTTCTCCATTCCAAAATTTCAGAACTGTTAAAGCCGGTGCCAGAAGGAGATCCTGCAACAGTAAAATATTCAAAATAACAATTCCGAATGCCGTATGTATGGTACCGTGTTTCTTTAAAAATTCAACGACAACGGCGGTACTATTAAATATAAAAAGCATGGCAATGAGCACAATACTTTTATAATCAAGACTAAGGAATCTTCCAATAAAATAGGCAAAAACTAAGCTTAAAACTATTTTTATACTTTGTGCTAGTAATGGTTTAATAATTAAGCTCTTTTTATTAGGAATATTGATTTCCATTCCTATAAAGAACATAAGCAACAATATGCCTATTTCTCCAACCACTTCTATTTCTTCAGGCTGGGTAAAAAGCTTCAATACATGAGGACCAAGTAATATCCCCGCAATAATATAGGCAATAAGGTAGGGCTGATTCAGCTTTTTCAGCAAAAACATCAATCCCAACGTTGTCATACATAAAATACATACTGTCCAAAGCATATTTTCAGTATTATCGCGTTAGCATTTAATATTTATTAAGTCTTACTTACAACATAAGCAGCAAGCTGCTCTTTAATGAAGGTTTGATCAGTTAGTAAAATCATGCAGAATGAAAAGTACAATAAATATACTTTATGATTTTATGAAAACAAGCCCCACATTGAGGCTTGTTTTTCGAAGGATCTAAGGCAATTAGTTTATTTCAATTAACCTTGGAGGTTTTTGTTTGGCTTCTTCCTTTTTAGGAATAGTCAACATCAATAAGCCATTTTCATATTTTGCCTGAATATTTTCCTGATCGACAACATCTTTTGGCAATTCAAAACTTCTCTGGAAGGATTGATAACTGAATTCCCGGCGGGTATAATTTCCATCCTGGGTTTCGTTACTATCTTGTTTAGAGGAAGAAATAGTCAGAAGCTGTCCATCAAGTTTAATTTCAAAATCATTCTTCTCCATGCCCGGAGCCGCTACCTGTACCTGATAGGTATCGGCATTTTCTACAATATTGACTGAAGGAACAGTAGTACTTGTAGATGAATAATTATTGTTCCCCCAATTAAAAAGTTCACGATTAAAAAAATCATCAAAAAGATTTGGAACTCCTGGCATGTTGCTCCAATTTTTCTTAATAAGATTCATAATAATGCTTTTTTAAAGTTAAACAATTTATTATTTAAATCTCAGCTGGCCAGCTGTTTGAAAAATCAGATTCAAAAAAAATACCAATTTAAAAAACATGATTTTTTTTCATATATACTGTCAAAATTTCAGTTTTATGTCAAAGTGACCATCATGTATAACGATCTGATTATAGTAATGGAAATGATAAGAATTATCTGTTTTTATAATGAACTATAGGTAGATGCTTCAAAATCACCGCACTCTGTTCCGGTGTAATATCCCGTTGAGCTTCAGCAAGCATTTCATAACCGACCATGAATTTTTTTACTTCCGCACTTCTCAGCAATGGCGGATAAAAAAGCATATGAAAATGCCATTCCGGGTGAGATTTCCCGTCGGTTGGCGACTGATGAATTCCGGCTGAATACGGAAACGAAATTTCAAAAAGATTGTCGTATTTAGTGGTTAAATCCTTTATGATAGCTGCCAGAGATAATTTTTCAGCTTCAGAAAATTCCATCAGATTTGCTATTTTACGCTTGCTGATAATCATTGCCTCATAAGGCCAGACAGCCCAGAAAGGAACTAATGCAACGAAATCATCATTGTTTAAAATTATCCTTTCATCAATTTCCAACTCCTTTTTTACATAATCTTCAAGAAGAGAATTTCCGTTTTTCTCAAAATATTTTTTAAGATTTTCCTGTGTTTTTACCACAATAGAAGGAACTGAAGATTGGGCCCAAATCTGCCCGTGCGGATGCGGATTGCTGCAACCCATCACCTGACCTTTATTCTCAAAAATCTGAACGTGGTTGATGTAATCCAGATTTCCCAGTTCTTCATACTGTTGCTGCCAAACATCAACGACTTTTTTAATGTCATCAGCTTCCATTTCAGGCAAAGTCAAACTATGATTTTCAGAGAAACAGATGACACGATTGATACCTCGTTCGGGTTTTAATAAAAAGAAATCTGACGTTTCCTCAGAAAACTCAACATCGTTTTTCATCAATGAACCGAAATCGTTATCAAAAACATAAACACCTTTATAATCAGGATTTTTTTCACCGTTAACACGAACATTTCCCGAGCATAAATAACAATCCGGGTCGTGAGCCGGAAGCTGTTCTTCTGATGTTTTTTCGGTTTGCCCTTGCCAAGGGCGGTTTGCTCTTTGAGGCGACACTAGAATCCACTCGTCCAAAAGCGGGTTATATCTTCTGTGCGGATGTTTTTTCTGATTAAATGACGAATTCATTTTCTTTATATTCATTAATTCCGTCCGAAATTTTTACTTTGTAGACTTTCATTTCGATACCGAAAGCCTGTTTATATTTATCTGTAATTGTTGAAATCACATCATCTACATTTTCATCTTTAATAAGGTTAATGCTGCAACCACCAAAACCGCCGCCCATAATTCTCGCGCCAAGAACGCCATTTTCCTGTAAGGTCTTTTCTACCATAAAATCCAGTTCGTTACAGCTTACTTCAAACTCGGTCGAAAGTCCGGAATGCGTTTCGTTCAAAAGTTGACCGAGATATTCTACATCACCTTCTGACAAAGCTTCTGCAGCTTTTTCTACCCTTTTGATTTCCTTAAGCAAGTAAAAGCATCTTTTATAAGCTATCTCTCCCATTTCTCCTCTTACTTCATCTAGCATTTCAAAAGTAAAATCTCGATATTTCTGTACCTCAGGAAATTTTTGCCACAATATTTTTTTGCCATTATCTACATCATTTCTACGGTCATTGTAGCCGGAAGTGAGATGCGTATGTTTCACACAGCTGTCAAACAAAACCAGACTATAACCTTCAAGATTGGCCTCAAAATACTGATGGTCCAAAGAGTTACAATCAAGCATTATCACCTGATGTTCTTTCCCGAAAACAGAAGAAAACTGGTCCATAATTCCGCATTTTACGCCTACAAATGTATGCTCGGATTTTTGTCCAATCAAAGCGAGTTCTTTTTTATTTAAATGTAAATCGAAAATTTCGTTGAGAATATAAGCAAATCCACATTCCAAAGCGGCCGAAGACGACAAACCTGAACCCATCGGAATTGTACTGCTGAAAGCAATCTGCAAACCTCCTACTTCTTTTCCTGCTTCCTGAACGACATTGAAAACGCCCAACAAATAATTAACCCAGGTCTGCGAAACCGGAAACTGTTTTTCATTAATGTCAAAACTGAAAGAATCGTTGAAATCTTTGGCAAAAAAAGAGATTTTAGAATCATCCGTTTTTTTCACGGCAAAGCAAATATGCTTATCAATGGCAGCCGGAAGTACAAAACCGTCGCTGTAATCTACGTGTTCTCCAATGATATTGATTCTTCCCGGAGCGAGAAAAATTCGTTCCGGCTCCGATTCAAAAGCCGACCGAAAGGCTGCTCTTGTGTAATTAATTAAATTCTCCTGCATAAAAATCTGCAAATTATATTGAATGGAAAGTTTAAGTTTAAATTAATGACTAAAGTTACGCTTTTCTGTTTAAGTTACTGTCCTGCTCAATCGGAGAAGACTGTTGGTGGCGTAACGGGTTTCAAATTGATAACAGAGACCTTCTTTTTAACCACTAAGAGCACAAAGATATTCACAAGGAGCACAAAACTTGTGACCTTTGTGAGAAACATTGTGACCTTTGTGGTTTAAAATAAACGCAATTGCAAGCACTTTTCTAACCACTGCACAAAGAAATTCACAAGGAACACAAAACTTGTGACCTTTGTGGTTTAAAACAAACGCAATTGTAAGCACTTTTCTAACCACTAAGAGCACAAAGGGATTCACAAGGAGCACAAAACTTGTGACCTTTGTGAGAAACTTGGTGTTCATTGTGGTTTATAACAATGCAATATTATAGACTTTCTGATTTTCTTTTCATCACTTTTTTCACTGCTGCCACGATGTCATTGGCTGTTAAACCATATTTCTCCATCAGCTGGTCGGGTGTTCCGCTTTCTCCAAAACTGTCGTTTACGGCAACATATTCCTGTGGTGCAAGATATTCTGTAATCAGAAGCTGTGCAACGCTGTCGCCTAATCCGCCCAGTCTGTTGTGCTCTTCTGCGGTAACAATGCAACCTGTTTTCTTTACAGAGTTTAAAATTGCTTCAGAATCTAATGGTTTGATGGTGTGGATATTGATAATTTCTGCATCAATGCCCTGCTCTTCCAGAATTTCTCCGGCTTTGATGGCTTCCCAAACCAAATGCCCTGTTGCAACGATGGTTACATCTTTTCCTTCATTCACCATCCACGCTTTTCCGATTTCAAATTTTTGATTTTCATCGGTGAAAACAGGAATTACCGGTCTTCCGAATCTTAAATAAACCGGACCTTCATAATCTGCAATCGCAATGGTTGCCGCCTTGGTCTGGTTGTAATCACAGGTATTGATGACCGTCATTCCGGGAAGCATTTTCATCAATCCGATATCTTCGAGAATTTGATGCGTTGCGCCGTCTTCACCTAAAGTTAATCCAGCGTGGGAAGCACAAATTTTCACATTTTTTCCGGAGTATGCAACTGACTGACGAATTTGGTCGTACACTCTTCCTGTAGAAAAGTTAGCGAAAGTTCCTGTGAACGGAATTTTGCCTTCCGTTGCCAGACCTGCTGCCATTCCAATCATATTGGCTTCTGCAATTCCGACCTGGAAGAATCTTTCCGGTGCTTTTTCGATGAATTTTTCAAATTTTAATGAGCCAATCAGGTCAGCGCAAAGTCCGACAACATCGGGATTTTTATCGGCCAATTCTGCCATTCCGGCTCCGAAGCCGCTTCGGGTATCTTTTTTTTCTGTGTAGGTATATTTTTTCATTTGATTTAAATTTAATCTCCGCAGATTTTACATACGGAATTGATATTGAAACCTTCGGGTTCTTTGATAAAACGTTCATTTTTCCATAGGTTTCACCTACGGCTACTGATATTAAATCCTTCGGATTATTTGGGAGCTTCTTTTGAAACAGCGAATTTCTCGCAGCCCGGCTTGAGTGGAGCTCTTTTTGTGACATTGCGCGTTGTAACGTTCTATGGATTGCTTCACTTCGTTCGCAATGACACAAAAAAGCGGGAACGGAAGACGGATTAAGCTGCCCAAATTATTTTAATAATCGCCCAAAGTTTCTTCTAATTGGTCTAATGCTTTTGCCAGTTGCTCGTCATTCGGTGCTTTTCCGTGCCACGCGTGGCTTCCCATCATATAATCGACGCCGTGTCCCATTCCGGTTTTCAACAGGATACAAATCGGCTGACCTTTCCCTGCTAATGATTTGGCTTCATCCAGAACGCTCAGAATTTCTTCCATATCGTTTCCGTTTTCCACTTCAAGAACTTTCCAGTCAAAAGCTTCGAATTTGGTTTTAAGATTTCCAAGAGAAAGGACTTTTGAAGTCGGACCATCAATCTGCTGACCGTTGTAATCGACCGTTGCGATGAGATTATCAACTTTATTGTGAGAAGCATACATAATGGCTTCCCAGTTCTGCCCTTCCTGCAATTCGCCATCACCGTGAAGGCTGAAAACGAGATTCGGGTCTTTATCTAACTTTTTTCCGACAGCGTGACCGATGGCTACAGACAAACCTTGGCCCAACGAACCCGAAGCTATGCGAATCCCCGGAAGATGCTCGTGCGTTGTCGGATGTCCTTGTAACCTGGAGTTCAGTTTTCTGAAAGTGGCCAATTCAGATTTGTCGAAATAGCCTGCGTGCGCCAAAACGCTGTAAAAAACTGGTGAAATATGGCCGTTGGAAAGGTAAAAAACATCTTCGCCTTTTCCTGTCATATCGAAACCTTCTTTTCTTTTCATCGCATCAAAATAAAGAGCTACAAGAAAATCTGTACATCCTAATGAACCTCCCGGATGTCCCGACTGACAGGCGTGAACCATTCTTACAATATCTCTTCTGACCTGAGAAGCAATACTTTTTAGTTTTGAAATATCGTGCATATTTTTATTGCATTTTTTGTGAGTCTTTGATGAACTGCTCCAGACCGCTTGCTGTTAAAGGATGATTAAGCAAAGACAAAATCGGTGGCAGTGGACAGGTCACGACATCGGCGCCGATTTTCGCACAGTTGATGATGTGCATTGCGTGACGGACAGATGCCGCAAGAATCTCGGTTTCAAAACCATAATTATCAAAAATGGTTCTGATTTCCTGGATTAAATTAAGACCGTCTGTGGAAACATCATCCAGCCTTCCTAAGAATGGAGAAACATAAGTTGCTCCTGCTTTTGCTGCTAAAAGCGCTTGTCCGGCTGAAAAAATCAGGGTACAGTTGGTACGGATTCCTTTTTGGGAAAAATATTTGATGGCTTTGATTCCGTCTTTGATGATGGGAACTTTAACCACGATATTTGGATGAATTGCTGCCAATTCCTCGCCTTCTTTTATCATTTCTTCATAAGTTGTGGAAAGGACTTCTGCCGAAATATCTCCGTCTACAATTTCACAAATATCTTTGTAATGCTTCAAAATAGCTTCTTTTCCGCTGATTCCTTCTTTTGCCATCAGGGACGGATTGGTTGTAACGCCATCAAGGATTCCCAAATCCTGAGCTTCTCTTATCTGCTCCAAGTTGGCTGTGTCGATAAAAAATTTCATATATAGATTTTTATTTGTTATTAATTATTTTACTCGTTATAAGTTTTATTTATTAGATTAGATTAGATTTGATTTGATTATTTTATTATTTTGACTCTGTTTGTCATTCCGCAGGAATCTAAACTGCTCTATTTTGGCTCTGTTGAGATTCCTACGGAATGACAAACG
>JBCNMJ010000019.1:0-43699 GCA_039594975.1 Chryseobacterium sp.
AAATAAGAATAGCTATGTAAAAAAATGAAAGCTAATTAAAAAAATTTTGGTGGTGTTAATATTTTTTAACATATTTGCAGCAAAATAATATTAAAATTTGTTAATATGAATGTTAAATTAAAGTTACTGAGCACAGGGGTTCTTTTCTTTTTAGGGAGTGCTTCTTTACTTGCACAGGAAAACGGTCGCCGTAAGAAAGATACAGCTGATGTAAAAGACATCGAAGAGGTTGTTGTTGTTGGTTTGAAATCTACAACTAAGAAACAGGCTGTTATTTCAACTGCAAAAATTGAAAGTGAGAAAATTAATAATCGTCCAAACTCGAACTTGATGAACATTGCACAAGGTCAGTTGGCAGGTGTTAATATCTCAACAGGTAGTGGTCAGCCGGGAGCGAAGCCGACGGTTGTAATCAGAGGATTCAGTACAATTAATGGTAATACAGATCCATTATACGTTATTGATGGATTCCCGACAAATGCCGACAGCTTTAGATCTTTGAACCCAAATGATGTGGAAAGTATGGAAGTTTTGAAAGATGCTTCTGCTACAGCTATGTATGGTAACAGAGGTGCTAATGGTGTTATTGTGATCAGAACAAAAGGAGGCGGTTTCGCTTCTAAAACAGTGTTTAACTATCGTTCGCAGATTGGAGTTTCAACTTTGCAGAATAATAGATATAATATGGCTGATGCAAAACAGTTACTTACTATAGAAAAAATGGCAAGTGCTGGTAAAGGAAATGGAATGACTTACGATCAAATTGCAAACTTTAATGTTAATACAAACTGGTTAGACTATTTCTTTAATCCTTCTTTATTACAAAGTCATGATTTTGGAATAACAACAGGTGGCCAGAACCTTAGTTCATATACAAATGTTGGTTATTTAGAGCAGCAAGGAGTACTTTCTACAACAGGTTTAAAAAGATTCTCTTTAAGAACCAATGTAAATGGTAAGACAAATAATAATAAGTTTACTTATAGGGTAGGTGTTTATGCTGGTCTTTCTAGAAATACTCAGGCTTCTAGCTTAGGTACAGGAGGTGTAAATCAAAACTTAGTTATTGGTGGTTTGAGAGGGGCTCCTTATATTTCACCTAATGATTATGTGTCAGGTGGAGGAATTTCTGCTAATTTAGTTAATACTCCTTTATTCTTGATGGATAAAGAAAGAACTTATAAATCTGCAACAGATGATTTAAGATTAGATTTAACTTCTGAGGCAAATTATAAAATAACAGATGAGCTAACAGCGACAATGAGAGCTAATGCACAGTTGTTGTCTTTAGATGGAAATTCTTATCAAACGCCAGATGCTTGGAACTCAGTATATTTTAAAGCCTCTAATCAAACTTGGATTGGTTGGGAAACAATGTCTACTTCAAGACAATTTAACTTTAACAACTTATATCAATTAAGTTATTCTAAGAGAATAGGAGATCACAAAATTGATGTTTTAGGAGGATATGAATACAATAACTATATGATTAAAACAACAAGTTTTACTCAAAATGGTTTAAATCCTAAAGTGTGGGTTCCTGGAACTGGAACAGGTTATCCTGCGTTTGTAGCCGGAGATAATTATAATGTTCCTAACGTAAGTGCAGGTCAGTCTAGACTAAATATGTATTCATACTTTGCCAACTTAGACTATGATTACAAATCTAAATACGGAGTTGTAGCCAATATTAGAAGAGATGCAACCAGCCGTTTCAGTAAAGACAATAGATGGGGGACATTCTGGTCTGTTGGAGCAAGATGGAATATTAACGAGGAGAACTTTATGAAAGATGTTAATTGGGTAAATATTCTTAAACTTAGAGGTTCTTATGGTACTGCTGGTAACCAAAGAATTGTGGATGGAACAATTTTCGCAGGACTTAATCCAAAAGCATATTTAAACTCTTATGTAACAGGTTCTAACAGCTATAATGGTACTCAAGCTTTAGGTATCAGCTTAGGATATCCTGATTTGCACTGGGAAACTACTAAACAGTGGAATGCCGGGGTAGATTTTGAATTGTTCAAAAGAAGATTAAGAGGTACTTTCGACGTATATGAAAAGAAAGGTGTTGAGATTTTCTATCCATGGCCTCAAAGTTATTTAATTGGTACTGGATCGGTTAATATGAACTCTCCTATTGATTTGAAAAACAATGGTATTGAAGTTAACTTTGCTTATGATGTAATTAAGAACAGTAATTTGACTCTTACTTTAAGAGGGAATGGAGCAATGAATAAAGAAAGAGTTTACAACTTGCCAAGCTCACCTTTGATTGATGGTACCATACCAATGCAATATAGTGCGAATGGACAGCTTTATCAAGCTCCATATGTATATCACTACTTAGGAGT
The DNA here is from genome assembly GCA_039594975.1 of Chryseobacterium sp. Lineage (GTDB taxonomy): Bacteria > Bacteroidota > Bacteroidia > Flavobacteriales > Weeksellaceae > Chryseobacterium. The sequence goes on from JBCNMJ010000019.1 coordinate 2,358, forward strand.
AAATCAATCTAACGGTAATCTTTTATTTGAGGATGCAAACGGAAATCCTACGGAAACTCCAACTACTGCAGATTTGAAACCACTGAAATATGGATTTAATCCTAGATTCCAAGGAGGTTTCGGTTTTGACTTAGATTATAAAGGATGGTTTGTAAATACAACATTTACTTATGTGGCTAAAGTTTATAGATATGATTATGACTGGGCATCTGTAATGGATCCATCTAATTTAGGTAGTTTTAATGTGAGTGCTGATTTATTAAATGCATGGACACCGACAAACACAAATACTAATATTCCTTCTTTGAAAGCTCAGAATATTAACTATGACGGTTTATCTGATAGATTCTTGGTTGACGGATCTTATTTAAGACTTCGAAACGTACAAGTTGGATATAATGTTCCTAAATCATTGCTTCAAAATACTTTCGTAAATTCTCTTTCTATTACATTGCAAGCAGAAAACCTTGTAACTTGGTCTAAATGGAAAGGATTTGATGCGGAGAGTAATATTGGTTCTGATCAGGGAAGATATCCATCACCAAGAATTTATACACTAGGGTTTGATATTAAATTCTAATTATTAAAATTTAACTAATGAAAAAGATATTTTATATAGCAATAGCAGTTTTAGGATTAACTGCGACTTCGTGTAGCGAAGAATTGATGGAAACTTATGCACCTGGTGCTTTAACTGAGGAAACAGCAATCCAAACTGCAGATGATTTACAATTATTCTTAAACAATACATATAATGGATTAACAAGCAGAAGTGAGTCTGAATTTGTTTCTATTTTTACTGATGAAGTGGGTATTGGTTTTGAAAATGGAGGGCAGGGTATTAATGATGACTATGTGTTTTTCATGACTCCTCAAGCAACCGCCCCTGATAATCTTTGGGCTGTAAATTATTTTACTATCGCAAGAACTAATAGAGTATTGGACTTAGCGACTAAATTAAAGCCTACAACAACGGCTGATATAAATAAGATTAATAAAATAAAGGCAGAAGCTTTAACTTTAAGAGCTTACTGTCATTTGAGAATATTAGCTTACTTTACTACGGATATGAAAAATCCTGCAGCTCTTGCCGGTATTATTTCAAATAAAATTTATGGTATTGATGATAATGATTATCCTAGAAATACTAATGCAGAGTTTTATTCATTTATTCACAATGATTTAGATCAAGCTATTACATTGTATAATGGCTTACCTGCAGCAGCTTTTTCTAATATTTATGCTAGTAAAGCATTTGCACAAGGATTAAAAGCAAGAGCGTATACTTATGCAGGTGATTATACGAATGCAGAAACATGGGCTAATACAGTTATCAGTACTTCTGGGCTGTCTTTATCAACATATGCAACTTATCCATCAGTTTTCCTTACCGAATCTAATGCTAGTAATGTAGAAGTTATCTTTAAGTTAAAGAGAACGAATACACAAAATGCCCAGGCTTCTAACCTTCATAATGCTTGGTATAATGGATCGCCTTCTGTAGCCGGAGCACCTTGGTTTGAGATTAGTAGAGCATTATTTAATAAATTAAGCACTACAGATACGCGTTATAGAACATTAGTGCATCCAAACTCTACAATTGATCCAAATTATGCTACAGCAGCAGATGTTAGGAATTCAGATAGATTGCTAATTAATAAGCATGGTGGAACGTTGACTGCAGGTGCTGCTCCTTGGGCATCAACTGCTTCAAATGCTAATAACAATGATATTAAAGTGATGAGATTGGCAGAAATGTATCTAATCAGAGCTGAAGCTAGAACGGCTGCAGGTGATTTGGTAGGTGCTGCAACAGCTTTAAAAGCATTAAGAGATTCTAGATATAGTGCTGCTCAGACCTTGCCTGTTTTTGCTAACGCGCAAGCTGCATGGAAAGCAATTCTTGATGAGAGAAGAATAGAATTTGCTTTTGAAGGATATCGTTTCATAGATTTAAAAAGACTAGGAACTTTAGCAAACTCAGGAATAGATAGAAATCCGGCAGATTATCAATCTGCAACCTCAAATTACCCTGCAGGTAATCCTTCAAATCTGCCTCTAACTAGTTATAAGTGGGCATTGCCAATTCCAACTAGTGAAACAAATGTTAACTCTGCTATTCAGCAGAATCCTGGTTATTAATTTAAATTTTTAAAACTTCATTATGAAAAAGTTATTTAATATATTCTTAGGATGTGCTTCGTTACTTATGGTAGCATATTCATGTGAAGCTGAACAGCCTTACTATGAAGGTGATTCCTATGTACATTTTCAAGTAGACACTCAAGAAATACTTGCAACAGCGGGTACCCCTTATGCAGACGCTAAGATTGATTATGGTACAACACATGCTGTTAATGGTGATCACCAAGTAAAGCTTGTATTAGATCAGGCTAATTCAACAGCAGTTGAAGGTGTTGATTTTCAGATTCTTAATAATAACACAAGTACATTAGCTTCTGGATCTGCAAATGGACAGTTTACAATAAGAGTTTTAACTCCTAAAATGACAGAATCTCCTAAATTTGCTGTGTTCAAAGTACAATCTCCGACACTACCTAGTGCTGTTTTTAGCAATAAGCTTACTGTAAGAATGTCTTTAACTTGTCCTATCAGTAATTTTATTGGTACTGGATTATTTACTAATACTACAGCTTATTGGATGGCTCCTGCTGGTGCGACTTATCAAGTGCAGAACGTAAGTTCAGGATCAACTAATCAATTTATCATTAAGGAATATATGGATGATGGTAGTGATCTAAAAGTAAACTATGATCCAACTACTTATCAGGTTTCTATTCCACTACAACCAACTGGTTATGCACCAGCTGCGGGACAAATGGCTTATGCTAGTGATCCTAGTACTGGTCCGGCTTCGACTTTTAATCCTTGTACAAGAGTATTAACTTTGAAAGTATACTGGCATGTTAGAAATACTGCTGGTACGATTCTTGGAGCTTACAACGGTGGACAACCAGCTACAGAAGTATTCACTGGTAACTAGTAATTCTAATAATAGAAATAAAAAAATACCCCGTCGAAAGACGGGGTTTTTTATTCCCCATTATTTCTTATTTTTGCTACACAAAAGCAATAAATGAAATACATATTTCTTATCATACTCTTTCTAAGCTTTACAGCTCAGGCCCAAATAGTTAATAATAAAGATAAAAACCTGACTCCTCAAAAAGAAGGAGACTCTTTAATCATCGATTCAGGGAAGAAAGACTCTTTAAAAATATTTAAGCCTACCATTAATGATTATCTGTATCAAAAGCAATATGGTGAAAAGAAGATTTTTGATACGGTATTGACGGTTGATAAAACAAATATTTTTTCACAGTATAATAACAGAGATAACTTTGGGAAGGCTCAGCTTGCAAATATAGGATCTGGATTCAATCCATTGTCATATGAGGTAAATGCTGAACAAAATCTTGCCTTACTTCCGTCAAATAAATCTTACGGAATTTTAGGAGTTGAAGATATTCACTATTATGACGTGAAAACACCTACTGCAACATTTGTTTATCATAATGCAATGAAAAATGGAGCTGCTCTGAAATCTACCTATACTCAAAATATAGGCAAGAGATTTAATTTTGCATTAGAATATATGGGGCTTCGTTCTCAGGGGCTTTATAGAAATTCTTTAGCGGCAAATAACAATACATTGTTTTCAGGGCATTATGTTTCTAAAAAAGGAAACTATGAATTGTTTGCTCACTATCTGCACCAGAATGTAAACAATCAGGAAAACGGAGGAATTGCGATTGACAGTGTTTTTCAAAACGGAGACAGCAATTCAAGCAACAGGCAGAATGTTCAGGTTAATCTGGGGACTTCAAGCTCTCAATTCTCCTATAGAAGATATTACTTGACTCATCAGTTAACACCTTTCAATTCAGAAAAGTTTCCGTTTAAAATAAGGCATACCCTTTCTCATGAAGGGAATAAGTATTATTACGGACAGACAAGCTTAGAAACTTATTGGTATAGCCTTCCTGCAGAAATTGTGACCGGAGCGCCCTACGTTTCAAAAAAATATTCAGATAACTTTAGTAATACCTTCAGCTTGGTTTTTGATAATGAAAAATTCAAGCTTGATGCGGGAGTCCGATATCAGATGTTAAAATTTGGAGCTTCAGAAATTTCGCTGACAGATTTGGTGATTCCCAATGAACTTAAAGAGAACAGGATTGGGGCCGTTGGAAATTTACAGATTAAATTGTTAGATAAAATCCAGTTGAATTCATTCCTTGAATTTTCTAACGGAAGCCAGTTCGGAACTTATCTTAAAACAACAAATAATTTGAAGTTTGAACCGGTAAAAGATTACTTTGTCAATGCTAAAGTAAATTTTCAGAGTGTCTATCCTTCCTTCAATTATCTGATGAATACTTCTGTGTATAAAAAATTCAATTATTATCTCCAGGATGCTAAAAATCAAACCGTGACAGAGATTGGAGGGAATATTAATTTGAAATGGTTCAAAACAGAATTATTTGTTAATTATTTCAGAATAGATAATTATACCTATTTTGACAGCAGCGCAAAGCCTCAGCAAAGCAATAGCTCATTGAATATTTCTCAGATCGGGGGAGACGCTACTTTCAGTTATGGTAAATTCCATTTGAATACAAGATTGCAGTTTCAAAATGCACTCACTAATAAAGACCTTTTACCCATGCCAAGTTTTATTGGAAGAGCTAATTTGTTTTATCAGGCAAAAGCATTTAAGAATGCTGCGGAAGTTCAAATGGGGATAAAAGCCTATTATTTCTCAAAATTTGCATCAAGAGAATATTTTCCAATACTTAACGAATATATCTTACCTACGGCAAATTCTTTTTCAATCGGAGGGCAACCTATGATTGATGCCTACTTTAATATGAAAGTTAAAAAAATGTTCTTTTTCATAGAAGGGCAACAGGTAGGGACACTCCTTTCACACAACAAAGCATATGCATTTCCCCACTATCCGACCTATGATTTTAGGTTAAATATTGGAATCGTGTGGTATTTGTTCAACTAAAATTTACACCAAAGTTGAAAACTATTAATAAAATATCATTTCAAGATATACAAAGCATTCCTCAGTTAGTAAAAGACTTTTTAAATCAGAAAATTGAGGGATTTGAAGGAAATACATTTTCTATAGATAATTTTAGAAATCAGATTCATACGAAGCAGGGCGCGTTTTCTTCAGAACAAAGAATTGTTTTATGTAATGCTTTAGAAAATCAGCTTTCAGATGTTGTGCTTTCCTCGAAACAGAAAGAACACTTAGAAAGCTTAAAGCAGCCCAACACATTTACAATTACGACGGGGCATCAATTGAACCTTTTTTCAGGACCTGCATTTTTTGTATATAAAATTTTACAAACGGTTAAAACCTGTACTTATTTAAAAGAAAATTTCCCGGATTTTAATTTTGTTCCTGTATATTGGATGGCTTCTGAAGATCATGATTTTGCAGAGATCAACCATTTTAAGACTGAGTCTAATTATTATGAGACCAATGAAAAGTCAGGAGGTGCTGTAGGAAGAATCCATATTCATGATACACATTTCATTTCAGAATTTGAAAAAGAATTCAAAGATTCTATTTTTGGGACTGAACTGATTTTGATGTTGAAAGAGTCTTATAAAGCAGGAAATACATTGACGGAGGCCATTAGAATTTTAGTCAACAGATTGTTCTCTGAATTCGGCTTGTTGATCTTGGATGGAGATTCAAGAGAACTCAAAAAACAGGTTAAAGGTATTTTCGAAGACGAACTGCTCAATTTTAGCTTGAATAAGGAATCCAAGGAAAAAGTTGACTTTCTTACCGGGAAATATGGAAAAGTGCAGGTAAACCCTCGTGAGATCAATCTCTTCTATCTTTCAGAAACAAGAGATAGAATTGATTTTGACGGAAATAACTATTTCATTGTAGATAAAAATATCTCGTTTACAGAAGAAGAAATCTTAAATGAATTGAAAAATTCACCTGAAAAATTCAGCCCGAATGCTTTGATGCGTCCGGTGTATCAGGAATGTGTTTTACCTAATCTGGCTTATATTGGAGGGAACGCCGAGATTATGTATTGGCTGGAACTTAAAGATTATTTCAAAAAAATAAATATCCCTTTCCCTATTCTGATTCCGAGAAATTCAATGCTGTTTTTAAAGGAAAAAACTTTAGGGAAAATTCAGAAGCTGAATCTTAGAATAGAAGATTTTTTTGAGAATTTTACAACTATAATTAATCATAAAATAGTTGAGGATAATAGCATCTTAAAACTTTTAGACGAAAAAGAAAGTCTATTAATGAGCAATTTTTCTGAACTGAAAGCTGTGGCGGAAACCACCGAAAAATCTTTTGGAAATATGGTGAAAGCCGAAGAAGTAAGACAGCTGAAATCATTTGCCCGAATGAAAAAGCGCCTTCTTCACGCAGAAAAAATTAAACAAAGCGAATTGCTGGAAAGATTGGAAAATCTGTTTCTGGATGTGCATCCTTCCAAGAATTGGCAGGAAAGAGTGTATAACTTTAGTGTATTTTTTGCTGACTTCGGGTATTCATGGCTTGAAACTTGTTTAGAAGAAATGGTGGTTCAGGAATCCAAATTGATTATTGTTGCCATTTAATTTTAAAGAAGTATTTTTGTAAATATAACGATCTATTATGATAAAGAGGTTTTTTATTTTATCCAGTATATGTATGGTTTTGGGAGCATCTGCTCAGAAATCACACACCGTTGTAAAAGGTGATACTCCTTACAATATTGCTAAAAAATACGGGCTCACTGTTGATGAATTACTTAAACTGAACCCTAAATTTAAAGAAGGGAAACTGGCAATTGGTGATGTTTTAACGGTAAAATCCGGAACAACTTCGGCTTCTAAAACAACTGTTGCTGAAAAGCCAAAAACAAATACTTCTTCTCAATCCGGGAAAATTATTTTACAGCCTAAACAAACGATTTACGGAATTACAAAACAATATCATATTTCCGAAACTGATCTTAGAGCACTTAATCCCGATCTTGATTCCCATATGAAGATTGGAGATGAGATTACTTTACCTCTTGCAAACATCAAAAAATATGGAGGAAGTGAGTCGCAAGTTGCAGTAGCAGCTACTAAAGCTGTTGAAAAATCTGTAGATTCCAATACCATTGCAGACGAGGAATATATTATACAGGCAAAAGATAATTATTACAGAGTTTCAAAGCAATTCAATATTTCTCAAAAAGAATTATTTGCTTTAAACCCGGGATTAGAAGAAAGAGGATTGAAGCCTGGAGAAAAAATTATTGTTAAAAAAGTAAACACAGATACAACTTCTGAACCTGTTAGCTCAAAAGAGAAAATGGATTCAGAAAGTGGAACTAATGCAACTTCAGAAGCTGTTGCGGGCGATGATTTTGTTACTTATACAGTTCAGCAGGGAGATACTGTTTTCTCTATTGTGAACAAGTTTGGAATTTCTATTGATGAATTAATCGCTTTAAATCCGGATTTATCACACGGATTAAAAGCAGGAATGGTTTTAAAAATTAAAAAACAGGATCCTGCTTATGTGAAGAAAAACGGAGATGCTTTAAGCGTTGTCTTAATGCTCCCTTTCGGATACAGTACAAATGAAACCCAGTACAGATCTATGGCAATGGACTTCCTTACAGGAGCGAAATTGGCTATTGAAAGAAATGCAAGAAACGGTCAAAAACTGGAAATTAAAATTGTAGATTCCGGTAACGAAGGAACTTTCAGAAACTCTCTGACACAGATAAATCCTGACAATACGGATTTGATTATTGGTCCATTCTTCAAATCAAATGTTGTAGACGTTTTAGACTTTACAAAAAATCAGAAAATTCCGATTGTTGCTCCTTTTGCCAACTCTCCGGAATTGTATAACTATAGCAATCTGATTATTGTAGAAACAAATGATCAGACCTATGCCGATAAAATTGTAGATGAAGTAAGAGCTGCTTACTCTGACCAAAAAATTTATATCGTAGCAGATAGCAAAAAAACGAACGCAAACTATATCAAGAGCGGTTTAGAAAAAGCGCTTAAGAAACCTAATGTAATCATCGTTAATTCTGCTTCCGAAATTCAGTTAGATCAGAATATGATGACGGGTCAGTCTGCTCCTGTGATTGCCGTTTTGGCTAATGATAGCAATGATGTGGGAGAAGCTTTTGCCAATAAGGTGATTTCTCTTTCCAAGGATGTGCCGGGGATAAAAGCATTCAGTATGTATTATGTTCCTGTTTTTGAGAAAAAAGTAGATGAGCTTAGTCAGGCAAACTTAGTTTACCTTATGGATAGAAAGATCAATGCAGAAGGTAGTTTCGAAAAAGAAATTTTAGCAGCATACAAAAGCAAATATTGTAAGACGCCTCCAAAATATGCAGTAATAGGATTTGATGTTGTAAATGATATGTTGACAAGAGAAAACAGAAAAGGAGAGATCTTTAAACAAATGAATAAAGTACAGACTCAATTAGCTACCAAATTTGAGTTTGTAAAGTCAAAAGCCAATGGAGCCTACGTAAATACCGGGTACAGAGTTATTAGGTTGGTTCCTTAAATGATTTAATTCACTTAAAGGTATTCTTAATTATACTTATATTTGCAAAATATTTTAAATCAATACATGAAAGCACTTGTATTTCCTGGGCAGGGTTCTCAGTTCGTAGGAATGGGAAAAGAATTGTATGATTCTCGAAAAGACATTAAGGACTTGATGGAATCTGCCAATGAAATTTTAGGGTTCGACATTCTTTCTATTATGTTTAATGGAACAGATGAAGATCTTAAAAAAACGGAGGTTACTCAACCTTCAATTTTTATACATTCAGTAGCTGCGCTTAAAGCAGTAAATGGTCTTGGAGCTGAAATGGTTGCAGGGCATTCTTTAGGAGAATTTTCAGCATTAGTTGCCAATGGAGTTTTATCTTTTGACGACGGTCTGAAGTTAGTTTCTGAAAGAGCAAAAGCGATGCAGGCAGCTTGTGATGCAAATCCAAGCTCTATGGCTGCAATTTTAGGGTTGGAAGATGCTAAAGTTGAAGAAATCTGCGCACAGATTAGTGGAATTGTAGTTCCTGCCAATTACAACTGTCCCGGGCAATTGGTAATTTCCGGTGAAACAACAGCTGTTGAAGAGGCTTGTGTTAAACTAAAAGAGGCCGGTGCAAAAAGAGCATTGTTGTTGCCTGTAAACGGGGCTTTCCATTCTCCGTTGATGCAACCTGCACAAGAGAGATTGGCTGCTGCAATTGAACAGACAAAATTCAGAAAAGCTACCATTCCTGTGTATCAGAATATCACAACTACTTCAGTTTCTGATCCGGATGAAATTAAAAAGAATCTGATTGCTCAATTAACAGGTCCTGTAAAATGGACGCAGTCAGTTCAGAATATGATTAAAGACGGTGCAACTAATTTTGTAGAAGTTGGACCGGGAAAAACGTTACAAGGGTTGATCAAGAAAATTGATGGCTCTGTAGACGTAGCATCTGCAATCTAATAAAAAAATCATGGGCGAGATATTTTCACCAGGGAAGCTAATGCTGACTTCAGAATATTTCGCGATGGATGGGGCTCTTGTCTTAGCGGTACCTACCAAGCTGGGACAAGAGTTTTCTTTTGTAGAAAAAGATGATGAGAAATCTCTAGTTTTCTGGGAAGCTTATCATCAAAATAAACTATGGTTAAAAGCTGTCATAGATTACCAAAACTGGCAGATTTTAGAAACCAATATTCCTTCAAGTGCTGAATTTATTTTAAAAACATTAAAAAATGTTCAGTTACTTTCTACCATTAAATTCAAAAACGATTTTACTTACTATTTAAAGACCAATCTTCAGTTTCCGGCAGATTACGGTTTAGGTAGCAGTTCTACTTTAATGAACAATCTTGCGGAATGGGCTGAAGTCGATCCTTTCTATTTAAATAAGATAAGCTTGGGAGGTAGTGGTTATGATATTGCGGTAGCCAAAGAGAAATCTGCTGTCCTTTTTCAGAGCGTTCCTGAGATTAAATATGAAAACGTGAACTTTGATCCCTCTTTCAAAAATGAACTAATTTTTATCCACTTAAATCAGAAGCAAGATAGCCGTGAAGGAATCAGTCTTTACAAGTCAAAAGTAAAGTCTCAAAAACTAGTTGATGAATTTTCGGATCTTACAAGAAATATTTTACTATGTAGCGAATTGGAAAATTTTTCCGAATTAATGTTGATTCATGAGCAAAGAATTTCTGATTTTCTTGAAATTCCGACAGTTAAGGAAAGGTTTTTCGCTGATTGTCCGATATTTATCAAAAGTTTGGGCGCCTGGGGTGGAGATTTTGTAATGAGCTCAAAATTTGAAGGCTTTAAGGACTATTTTTGGGGAAAAGGTTTTCACACAATTTTTGAGTATTCTGACTTAATTGACTGATACATAGTTTTTTACAAACTCGTTTTTTTATTTGCCATTCTGACTTATATCATTATATTTAGACCACTTTTAACAATTAATTAATATTAATTTTGTTGAACAAAAAAAGAAATAGAAAAATATAAGTAAAATGAAAAACGCTAAAATCATCCAAGATTTAGAAAAATTAGGGATTAAAGGAGACTATCAAGTACTATATAATCCTTCGTATGAAGAATTGTATCAGGCTGAAGTTTCTCCTGAAAATCAAGGGTTTGAAAAAGCAGAGCTTACGGAATCTGGTGCGGTATCAGTAAAAACAGGAATTTTCACGGGTCGTTCACCTAAAGACAGATATATAGTTCAGGATGATGTTACAAGAGAAACAATTTTCTGGGATGGTAAAGTTAACTTGCCAACGACACCGGAAATCTTTAAATCTTGTAAAGATTTAGTGCTGAACCAACTTTCAGATGCAAAAAAGATCTATGTAGTAGATGCTTTCTGTGGAACAAACGCAGATACGAGATTAAAAGTAAGGTTCATCGTTGAAGTAGCGTGGCAGGCACATTTTGTTACGAATATGTTTATCCGTCCTTCTCATTATGAGCTGGAAAACTTTGGAGAGCCGGATTTCACGGTGATCAACGGTTCTAAAACTACAAATCCGAACTGGGAAGCTCAGGGATTAAACTCTGAAAACTTTGTAATGTTCAACCTTACTGAAAAACTTCAGATCATTGGAGGAACTTGGTATGGTGGAGAAATGAAGAAAGGAATGTTCGCTATGATGAACTACTATCTACCGTTGAAAGGTATGGCTTCTATGCACTGTTCCGCAAATGTAGGAGAAGGAGGAGATGTTGCTCTTTTCTTCGGACTTTCAGGAACAGGAAAAACGACTTTATCCGCAGATCCGAAAAGATACTTAATCGGTGATGATGAGCATGGTTGGGATAACAATGGAGTATTCAACTATGAAGGAGGTTGCTATGCAAAAGTAATTGATCTTTCTGCTGAAAAAGAACCGGACATTTTCGCTGCCATTAAAAGAGATGCATTATTGGAAAATGTTGTGGTAAATAATGGTATTGCTAATTATACAGATGGATCTATCACTGAGAATACAAGAGTTTCTTATCCGATTTATCATATCAATAAAATTGTTCTGCCTTCAAAAGCTGGGCATGCGAAAAAGATTGTTTACCTTTCTGCAGACGCATTTGGGGTATTGCCTCCGGTTTCTGTTTTGAATGAAGACCAGGCACAATATCACTTCCTTTGCGGATATACCTCAAAATTGGCAGGAACTGAAAGAGGGATTACTGAACCCGAACCATCTTTCTCTCCGGCATTTGGTGAAGCATTCTTAACATTACACCCGACAATGTATTCAAAAACCTTGATCGGAAAGATGAAAGAACATGGTGCAAAAGCTTACTTGGTAAATACAGGTTGGAATGGTACTGGAAAAAGAATTTCTTTAAAAGATACAAGAGCAATTATTGATGCCATTATTGATGGTTCTATAGAAAATGCTCCTAAAACAATGGTTCCTATTATGAATCTTGAAATTCCTACAACATTACCAAACGTCTCTGAAGGTATCCTGGATCCTAGAGATACTTATAGCAATGTTTCTGAATGGGAAGAAAAAGCAAAAGACTTGGCTGCAAGATATATCAAGAACTTTGAGCAGTATTGCAATACGGAAGAAGGTAAAAAATTGATTCCTTCAGGACCTCAGTTACAAGAACAAACAACAAACTAAAAATAAAAATCCTCATCATTGATGAGGATTTTTTATTATGAGATGCTTCGGCTTCGCTCAGCATGGCAATTCTAATGCTAAATGTTTTATTTTAACTACAAATTTTAGCTCTGTCATGCTGAGCGAAGCCGAAGCATCTTTATATTTTTAAATTACTTCAAACTTAAAACAGCCAGCCTGTAACCATCCATTCCAAACCCTGACAAAACCGCATCTGTATTTGCAGCAGTTACAGATTTCTGGCGGAACTCTTCTCTTTTATAAATATTACTGATATGTACCTCTACTTTTGGCTTCTGAATATTTTTTAAGCAATCTGCAATCGCATAAGAATAGTGGGTAAAAGCTCCCGGATTAATAATCAAAGCATCAAAGTCATCCTCCTGAAGTCTGTTAATCAGCTCGCCTTCAATATTTGACTGGTAATACTGTATTTGATAAGAAGAAAATTCAGATTTTAAGTTTTCCAAACAATCTTCCATAGAAATTGTTCCATAAATTTCCGGCTCTCTTGCTCCTAATAAATTGAGATTAGGACCATTTATAATTAAAACTTTCATTTCATAAAATTAAAAACTTTTTTGAATTAAGCCTCAAAAATTTAGTTCGGAATTAAAATTAATGATTGTATTATTTTTAATGATATTTCTCATATTTAATAATTTAACATTTTTTATAACTGCCTATTTTTGTTGGTTTTAAAATAAAATTAAGTTAATTTTTATAAAAATTATATTTAAAATTCTAAAGTCCACTTGTTTTATAGACTAATTGTTTTTAGATTTGCAACGGCTTATAAAGAAAGATGGAGGGAACTGACCCTGTGAAATCTTAACAACCTGCATCGTGCAAGGTGTTACATTCAGCCTTGAAAAAGGAAAGATGAGCAAAGTGTTAATCATGATTATTGATGCTGTTTGCTATCTTTTTTATAAAAGGCTAAGATTTAATAAACAGCAAATAAAGTTAATTATGATTAATAAAAATTTAATGATTCCTAAGATTTGGATTCCGCCAGTTGCTGCATTCTTTTTGGGAGTGGTCAATGTGAATGGGCAAGAAGCAAAAAAAGATACACTTCATGAAAAAGAGATTGATGAAGTAGTGGTAGTAGCTTATGGAAAAGCTAAAAAGACAAGTTATACAGGTTCGGTAGCAACGATTTCTAGTGAAAAAATTAATAACAGACCTGTTACCAACATCACAAAAGCCTTGGAAGGGCAGGTTCCGGGACTTCAGGCGGTAAGCGCTTCAGGACAGCCGGGTTCTACAGCTTCAATCAGAATCCGTGGAATTGGTTCTATCAGTGCGTCGAGTAATCCATTATTTGTGGTGGATGGAATTCCTTTTGACGGGAATATCAACTCGATCAGTCCCAATGACATCGAATCCATCAGTGTTCTGAAAGATGCCACGGCAAGTTCATTGTATGGTTCCAGAGGAGCAAACGGGGTGATTATCATTACCACAAAATCCGGAAAAAGAGGTGAAGCGAGAGTAAACTTTAATATAAGCCAGGGTTTCTCAAGCAGAGCAGTGAAGGATTATGAGCAGGTAACCACCGACCAATACTTTCAGTTGTATTGGGAAGCCCTGAGAAACGGATACACATCAAGCCAGGTTTCTTCTCAACAGGCTGCACAAATGGCAACAGATAATTTGGTAAATGCTTTAGGAATCAATCCTTACGGAGCAAATTATGTAAAACCAGTAGGAACTGACGGGAAACTTTTGCCGGGTGCAACAGCTTTATGGAATGACAACTGGAAAGATATTTTGCAAAGAACGGCTTCCAGAAATCAGGTTGATTTGGATTTCAGCGGAGGAAATGAGAAGAGCAATTATTTTTTCTCTTTAGGATATTTGGATGATAAAGGAATTGCCATTGAGTCAGGTTTCAGAAAATACAGCACAAGATTAAAGATCAATTCCGAAGTCAAAAAATGGTTGAATGTAGGAGCAAATTTAGCATACACAAACAGTCTTCAGGAAGCTCCACCTTCATCAGATTCGAGAACGGATAATGTGATCAATGCGGCGAGAGTTATACCATCTTTTTATCCTTACTACGAAAGAAATGCAGATGGTAGCTATAAATTGGACTCCAGCGGAAATTATATTTATGATTTCGGAAAGTACAGACCTACAAGTGCATTACAAAATGAAAATGCTGCTGCAACATTACCTTTGGATAAAAACGAGAACAGAGAAGATAACTTCTCAGGAAAAGGTTTTGCGGAATTTACTTTCCTGCCTGAATTGAAATTTAAATCCAGCTTTTCGGTGGATCTGGTTAATTATAATGGCCATTATTATACCAATCCGTTGTTAGGAGAGGGAACTGAAATCGGAGGTTCTGTTACAAAAACCAATTCTAGAACCCTATCTTACACTACGAGTAATATTTTAACCTACGATAAAAAATTCGGACAACATCACCTCAATATTTTGGGTGGTCAGGAATTTTACCATTACGAATATCAGACGATTTCCGGAAGCAGAAGTCAGTTTTCTTTGCCATATTATTACGAACCTGATGCGGCGGCCTTACTGGGAAGTTTCTCTGGAAATAGCGACAAATTGGGACTGTTGAGTTTCTTAGGAAAGGCTGAATATGATTTCCAGAATAAATATTTTGTTTCCGGGTCAGTAAGAGCCGATGGTTCTTCAAGATTCTCTCCGGAAAATAGATGGGGAACATTCTGGTCGGTAGGAGGATCATGGAAGGTGTCGAATGAAGATTTTATTAAAAATTTAAATGTCTTTAATCAGCTGACCCTTCGTGCAAGCTACGGAGGTCAGGGAAATGATAAGCTGAGTACTTACTATGCTTATCAAAGTTTATATGCCTTTTACAATAATTTGGGAGAAGGCGGAACGGTAGCAAGTAAGCTGCCTACTCCGGATCTGAAATGGGAAACCAACCTGAATTTAAATGCAGGTATTGAATTTTCTGTTCTGAATAACAGAATTAAAGGGAATGTAGAATATTTCCAGCGAAAAAGTAAAGATCTTCTCTTTGGAATGCCTTTAGCGCCTTCATTAGGTTTCAGTGAATATCAGGCGAATATTGGTGAACTAAAAAATACCGGTTTTGAATTTTCATTATTCACAACACCCATTAAAACAAAAGATTTTGAGTGGAATGTAGATGTGAATTTAAGCACTCTAAAAAATGAAATCACGAAACTTCCGAAAGGTTCTATTGTAAGCGGTACAAAACTATTGCAGGTAGGTGGCTCTGTTTATGACTTCTTCATTCCTGAATGGGCAGGAGTAGATCCGGATAACGGGAAGCCGCTTTGGAAAACTATTACAACAGATGCCAGCGGAAATACGGTAGAAGGAACCACATCAGAATATGCAAAAGCTACAAAAACGCTGCAGGGTTCATCTCTTCCGAAAGTAATGGGAGGGATTACCACGAGTCTGGCATACAAAAACTTTGATTTTTCAACCTTAGTGTCATTTGCTATCGGAGGAAAAATTTTGGATACAGATTATACGATGCTGATGCATAACGGAAGTTCAGCAGGTAGAGCCTGGAGTGCGGAAATGCTGAACAGATGGACTCCCGAAAACCGTTACACCGATGTTCCGGCCTTAAGTACAACAACGAATAACTGGACTTCAACATCTTCAAGATTTTTATATTCGGGAACCTATGCGAGAGTGAAAAATGTAAGCTTAGGTTACACATTGCCGTCAGATTATTTTGAAAAAATAGGATTGAAAAAATTCAGAGTTTATGTTCAGGCAGAAAACCTTTTAACCTTCTACAAGCATAAAGGAATGGATCCTGAACAGACCTTAGACGGAACAACATATTACAGATATCCTGCCATGAGGACGATCACTTTTGGTGTACAGGCAACTCTTTAACATTTAAAATGAAAAACAATGAAAAAATTAAAATATATATCTTTTGCATTAATCACAGCATGGTCTTTAATCAGTTGTGAAAGTGATCTGGAAACTGCTCCGACCAATCAGGCTAATGAAGAGGAAGTTTTCAAAACAGCAGAAAGTGCGGAAACGGTTATCAATGGAACCTGGGCGAAATTTAATGACGACGGGACAACTTACGCGAATATCGGGTACTCTACAGTGTTGAGAACAAGTGATGCTATGGGAAGTGATGTGGCGGTTTTAACCAATAAATATGGGTTTCCCGGAGCGTATGCATTTACAGATTTGGTGAATAATACAGGAAGCAGGCCACTTTTTATCTGGAGTTTACTATATTCTACCATCAATAATATGAACAATGTTCTTGCAAGAATCGATGGAGTGGAGGGGAGCCAGGAGAAAAAAAATCAGGTGAAAGGTCAAGCCAAGGCATTAAGAGCATTTTGTTATTTAAATCTGGCGAGTTTTTACCAATTCAGTTATTTAAAAGATAAAACGGCTTTAACGGCTCCAATTTATACGGAACCGACAACAACAAGCTCGGTAGGAAAGAAAAAAGCCAGCCTTGAAGAAATATATACTTTAATTAAGAGTGATTTAACAGATGCGGATCAGTTGCTTCAAAATTATTCAAGAAACAACAAGGACAAAATTGACAGATCGGTTGTCAATGGTTTACTGGCAAGAGCTTATTTGAATACCGGAGACTGGACAAAAGCTGCAGCTTCTGCAAAAATCGCGAGAAATGGATATGCTTTGATGACGGCGGAAAAATATAAAGATGGGTTCAATGATATCAGTAATGGGGAATGGATTTGGGGACATGGTCAGACACAGGAGCAGTCAGGAGAAAGCTATGCTTTTCACTTTTTAGATGTGTCGTCTTCGGGAAGCTACTATTACAGTTTTATGGCAGATCCCTATTTTAAAGACCTATTTGATACCAATGATATCCGTTATTCACTGTTTTCATGGGATGGAAATCCGGGAAGAGAAGGATTACTGCGATATGCGAAGTTTAAATTTAAAGCTAATTTAATTGCGGATATTGTTTATATGAGAGCCGCTGAAATGTATTTAATTGAGGCTGAAGCCGAAGCGAGAAGCGGAAATGTTACCAATGCTGTAACTGTTTTAAATCAATTGAAATCAGCAAGAAATGCCAATCAATATTCAGGTTCTTTGGCGCAAAACGAGGTGATCAAAGAAGTATTGATTGAAAGACGAAAAGAGTTGTTTGGTGAAGGATTCTCATTATCAGACATTATAAGAACGCAGGGAACTGTAGTGAGGAAACCATTTACCAATTCAAGCGGACAGGCTATTCAGGTACAGATTACCACTCCGGATGGTGTTGTGAAAACCGTAAACGGAAGAGGACATACGATTTTTGCATTCCCGGATCAGTCTCCGTTTGTAGCCAACAGTAGATATTATTTATTTTCGATTCCGCAGAAGGAGATTGAGAATAATCCGAATTTATAGTTTTAGTTTTTTAAATTTTTAAAGAAAGTCACTACTTTATGGAGTGGCTTTTTTGTTGTATGTCTAAATATCGAGGATGAGATTGTAGAATGTAGGCTTAGTTTGTATTTGCAATAGTATTGCAACAATCTTAGAAATATTTTTGTAGACTTGAATGATTTTTGATAGATGCAAACAGAAGCGGCCAATGATGAAAACATTGAAAAAACAGCTAACTTTGAGAAGAACCTTAAATCCTGAAGAATGAAAACACACATCGAAGATAAATTGATTAACAAAAATACCAAACCTACAAGTATGAGGATTTTGGTATACGATTTTCTAAGTTCTCAGGAAGCTGCCTTATCATTGTCTGAAATTGAAAGTCACTTCGATCATGCAGACCGGACTACCATTTACAGGACATTAAAAACTTTTGAAGAAAAAGGAATTGTGCATAGTATTCAGGAGAATACAACAACAAAATATAAGCTTTGCCATGACGGATGCGATGAAACCACCCACAAAGACTGGCATCTGCATTTCTACTGTAAAATCTGTAAACAGACCACCTGTAAAGAAGATATCTCGTTTCCGGAAAATATTCAGACGAATTTCAGAATAGATGAAATAAGACTTTTTGCGAAAGGAATTTGTGAAACTTGTCTCGAAAGTTTGCAATAGCATTGCATTCAGTTTGCTCCTAATTTTGATTAAAATTTTTAAGTTATGGAAGAATGCTGTAGCACAAAACCAAAAAAAGAACATAATCACAATCATGAAGGTCATGATCATGGTCATTCTCATGATACGGGAGATCAGTCTGTATTTCAGATGTTTCTGCCGGCGATAATCTCCTTTGTTTTATTAGTAGTAGGTATTGCTTTAGACAATTATATAAAACAGGATTGGTTTGTCGGTTGGATTCGTTTAGTGTGGTATTTAGTTGCTTACATTCCCGTTGGATTGCCTGTTTTAAAAGAAGCCTATGAAAGCATCACAAAAGGCGATGTTTTTTCTGAATTTTTCTTAATGGGGATCGCAACAATAGGAGCTTTTGCCATCAGTGAATATCCCGAAGGTGTCGCGGTAATGCTTTTCTATTCGGTAGGTGAAGTTTTTCAGGCAATGGCAGTAAGCAGGGCTAAAACTAATATCAAATCTTTGCTCGATCAGCGTCCCGATGAAGTAACCATTTTAAAAGATGGTAAACCTGAAACTGTGAAAGCCGAAAAAGTAGATATTGGTGAAATCATTCAGTTAAAATCGGGCGAGAAACTGGGATTGGATGGAGAGCTGCTATCTGAAACAGCTTCATTTAACACGGCTGCATTAACGGGAGAAAGTAAACCGGACACTAAAACCAAAGGAGAAACTGTTTTGGCGGGAATGATTAATTTAAATACAGTCAGCTTGGTGAAAGTCACTACGGCTTACAAAGACAGTAAGCTGAGCAAGATTTTGGAATTGGTTCAGAATGCAACGGCTCAAAAAGCTCCGACGGAATTATTCATCAGAAAATTCGCGAAAATTTATACACCGATTGTTGTTTTTCTCGCTATCGGAATTACACTGTTGCCTTATTTTTTTGTCGAAGACTATCAATTCAAAACATGGCTGTACAGAGCATTGGTATTCCTGGTGATTTCCTGTCCCTGTGCATTGGTGATTTCCATTCCGTTGGGATATTTCGGAGGAATAGGAGCGGGAAGCCGTAATGGGATCTTATTCAAGGGAAGTAACTTTTTAGATGTTCTGGCGAATGTTCAGAATGTAGTGATGGACAAAACCGGAACGATGACGGAAGGGGTTTTCAAAGTTCAGGAAGTTGATTTTAATAATGAATTTAATAAAGATGAAATTTTAAAATTCATCAATGCTTTAGAAAGTAAAAGTTCACATCCTGTTGCAACCGCGATCCATGAATATGTTGGAGAAACTGATCACTCCATTCCATTGGAAAATGTGGAAGAAATTGCCGGACACGGATTAAAAGCAATTATTGGCGGAAAAGAATTACTCGTAGGTAATTTTAAATTGATGGATAAGTCCGGAATCAGTTACCATGTCAAACCTGAAAATATTGTCTATACTTTAATTGCTGTGGCTTATGATAAAAAGTTTGTCGGTTATTTAACAATTGCAGATTCTATTAAAGCTGATGCACAATTAACCATCAATAAATTAAAATCATTAAACGTAGCAACAACAATGCTGAGCGGAGATAAATCATCTGTTGTGAAGTATGTTGCTGATACTTTAGGAATTCAGAATACTTACGGAGATCTGCTTCCCGAAGACAAGGTGAATAAAGTAAAAGAAATTAAAGCAAAAAATCAGACCGTAGCCTTTGTAGGAGATGGAGTAAATGATGCTCCCGTAGTAGCTTTAAGCGATGTAGGAATTGCCATGGGCGGATTGGGAAGCGATGCAACGATTGAGACCGCAGATGTTGTAATTCAGGATGACAGACCCAGTAAAATTCCAATGGCGATCAATATAGGAAAGCAAACTAAAAAAATAGTTTGGCAGAATATTGTCCTGGCGTTTACAGTTAAAGCTATTGTTCTTGCGTTGGGAGCAGGAGGATTGGCAACAATGTGGGAAGCAGTGTTTGCAGACGTAGGAGTTGCTTTGTTGGCCATTTTAAACGCAGTAAGAATTCAACGGATGAAATTTTGAATTTGATATAAAATCCCATGGATTTCATAGGTGAAATAAATACGTATATCCGTATAATCTGAGAAATTTGTGGGAAATAACAATGACTTTCATCATAAATCAATCGTAAAAACAAATTTCAGTAGTATATTTGTAGAAGAGAATTGATTGTTGAAGTTTTTCATTTCCATATTTATTATTTTCACGATTGCAATACGCCCTGTGTTGCCTTTGGTTAATTATGCGGTTAATTATGATTACATCGTAAAAAACCTTTGTGAAAAAAGAAATATTCCCCAATCTACCTGTAAAGGAAAATGTTATGTTGAAAAAGAACTGGCAAAGACAGAAAAACAGTCTAATAATAACCAGAATATAAAAATTACCGGCTTAGATGTTTTTCTTTCTCAGGACATTCTTTCCTTTTCAGGCAAAAATCAATTTGATATTCCTATAAAAAATCCATCCTCGGATTATAGCAAATCTCACACTTCAGAATATTTCGCCAGGATATTCCATCCTCCTTTGTCTTAAATTTATTTTAAACTAAATTTCTAGTTAGATTGAATCATTTATCTTATCAAGTTTCAAGAAGTTAAGAATGTCTTTACGTGAAATAGAATGCTTAAAGAATCATGGACTTGGCTTCTTCAAAATTCATTCAGCTCATATTAATTTTAGTTTAAAAATCAATTATTTTATTCGATACCACTATTAATTTCAATTTTAATTTAAAATGAAATCAAAAATTATTTTGACGGCATTATTGTCCGTTTCATTAATGGCATGTGCTCAGGAAACCCCTAAAGTAAAGCATAAAAAAGCCAATACCGCTGCAAAATCAAACGTGCAAAAGATAAAATTTGCCAACGCGGTAGATCCTATTTGTCATATGCCGACAGAGCCTGATATGAAAGATACCGCAGTATATAAAAATAAAACGTACGGTTTTTGCAGTTCATTATGCAAAGACGAGTTCAAAAAAAATCCTGAAAAGTATGCCCAAAAATAAAAACCCAAACAATACAAAAAGCAAAGTAATCATTCCGATTGCCGTTTTTGCTTTGCTTTTTCTGGGAATTGGTGTAGGAATGGGTTACTTTAAAAAGAACCTTTATACGGTAATGAAGGTTCCTGATTTCCAACTGACGGATCAGAATAATAAAAAAATCACCAACAAAGATATGCTTGGAAAAGTGTATTTGGTAGAATTTTTTTTCAGCAGATGTACTACAATCTGCCCGGTGATGAATACCAATATGAGGGCCATTGAGGACGAAATCAACAACCCTGATTTCGGAATCATTTCAATAAGTATAGATCCCGAAAATGATACCCCTCAATCATTAAGAGAACATGCCCAAAGAATTGGTGTAAAGTCTCCGAATTGGCATTTTTTAACGGGTAACAGAGATTATATCGGAAAATTAGCAGATCAGTTCAATATTTACGTTGGGGACAAAGAAGATGAAAGTGAAAGTCTTAATCACAGCGGAATGATTGCTCTTGTAGATAAAGATGGAAATATCCGTTGCAGGTACAATAAAGACAATATGCCGATCCTTTATTATTCCGGATTAAACTATGAAGATCCGGAAGGAAAAACGACGAAGCTGATGGGGAAATATCATCCTGACCGGGAGATATTAATTGAAGACATTAAGAAATTATTAAAATAATTATTGTTTAACCACTAAAAAACAAAAACATTATGAAAATTTTAAAAATTGCTGCCTTAAGTGCAGTTTTCGCGGCGCAGTTTGCCTTTGCACAGTTCAAACAGACGCCTTTGCCGTATGCTTACAATGCATTGGAGGGTAATATTGATGCACAGACTATGGAAATTCACTATTCAAAACATGCAGCTGCCTATGTTGCGAATTTGAATAAAGCCATTGCAGGAACACCACAGGAGAAACAAACCTTGTTTCAGATTTTATCGAATGTATCGAAATTGCCGGCTGCAGTGAGAAATAATGCAGGAGGTCATTACAACCACGAATTGTTCTGGACGGTTTTAACGCCTGAAAAAAATACACAGCCATCTGCAAAACTGGCAAAAGCGATTAATGATGCTTTCGGAAGTATGGATGCCTTCAAGGAAAAGATGAGCAAGGCGGGAGCAGACCGTTTCGGTTCAGGATGGGCTTGGCTAGCGGTGGATAAAAACGGGAAATTATTCGTTTCTTCAACGCCTAATCAGGATAATCCTTTAATGGATGTTGTGGAAGAAAAAGGAACACCGATTTTCGGGATTGATGTTTGGGAACATGCTTATTACTTAAAATATCAGAACAAAAGAGTTGATTATTTAGCTGCGATCTGGAACGTAACCAACTGGAAGGAAATCAGCAGAAGATACGAAGATACGATCAGCAAAAAATAATGATTGAATGAACTTAATTTGCAGCATATTTCTCACCTTATTTGTGGTATTCAGGCCTCTGATTCCACTGGTGGAATATGCTGTAAATTATGATTATATCTCCGAGGTGTTGTGTATCAATAAAAGCAAGCCAGAGCTTCACTGTAACGGAAAATGTTATTTGAAAAAAGAGATTGCAAAAACCAATGACACCGATTCTTCCCCTTTAACCAAAAATTCAGGACAGAAATTATTCGATATTTACGTTCTTCCTGAAATCACTAGCATCAGTACGGCAGAAAAGATTTTCTTTTCAAATCCCAATTTTCTTTACAAAACGGCGTACTCTTTTCTGTTTTTAAAGCATATTTTCAGACCACCGGTTTTTTAGTGTATAATTTTTTCTTTTTGGGCGATCCCCTTTCCCTGGCTTTTCCAGCCGCTTGGGTCGGGCTGTCCGCTCATATCTTTTTTTAGATTCTTCCTTACGTCAGAATCCAAAAAAAGGATAACCGCTTCCATCCCTATCGCGATGGGGCATCTCAACATATTTATCACTAAAAAATCAACAATGAAAATTTATAAATTTTTATCATTATTCCTTATTGCCTTTTCTTTTTTCACTTTTATATCCTGTCGTAGCAACGATGAAGATGACTCACCAGCAGCAAAAGGGAATCTTCAACTCAAATTTGAGAACGGCTTTACTAATCTGGGTGATATCGTTTTGAATCAGACCACACAAATGTCTTCACAGGGACAGAAGCATCAGTTCTCCAACGTAAAATATGTGATCAGTAACATCAGTCTGATTGATGACAACGGAAATGAATTTAAATATAATGAAAATAATCCTGATAAAGGTGCTTTCATCATCGATCAGGCCGATGCAGTTGCAGGCATTGTCTATATTAATCTCAATGAAATCCCGAAGAACAATTATAAAAAAATAAAATTAGGCTTGGGAATCAGTCAGAATGCTTATCTGTTGGGACAGGACGGGCAAGCGGAATTCTGGAATAAGGCCAAACAAAAAGGGATGTCTTGGTCCTGGGCGGCAGGTTATGTTTTCGTAAAACTGGAAGGGAAATACGGAACCAATTCTCCCGACACAGAATTCATGAATCATACCGGAAATATGGGAAATGTAACGGCCAATGGAACTCCGGATCTTTACCGGGAAATTACTTTGAATCTTCCGACAACAGCAAGAGTGACAGGACAAATTACACCTTCTATTCATATTCTGGCTGATCTTAATCAGTATTTAAGTGGAGAAACGCCGCTGGTTTTAAATTCTACTAATGATATGATGATGGGATCAAGCCAGCATTTGGTGAATGTGACGAATAACCTGATGAAAATGTTTAAAGTAGACCACGTTCACAATGATTAAGATATTTCAAACCTGGTTATTATTCTTATTTTTTTTAAGTTTTGTATCATGTTCTGATGAGGTAATAGAGCCGTTGGATAAAGATGAGATTTACGGTCTTTCATTCCCGCCATACTTTCCGGAAATGATTTTTGATACCTCCGGAAATCCGGTCACAAAAAATGGGGTGGAGTTGGGAAGAAAACTATTTTATGAAGGAAGGCTTTCACGGAATAATACTATTTCATGTGGTTTCTGTCATATTCAGGAAAATGCGTTCACCCATCATGGCCATACAGTAAGTCACGGCATAGACGATAGGATCGGAATCCGAAATGCGCCACCCATTCAGAATATGGCTTTTCTAAAAAGATATATGTGGGACGGTGTGATCCATAACCTCAATGAACAGCCTGTCATTCCCATAACTAATAAAGACGAAATGGATAGCTCAATGCCGGAAGTCGTTTCGAAGTTAAGTTCAGATGCTAAGTATAAGAAACTGTTCAAAGCAGCTTATGGAGATGAGTATATTACCGGAGAAAGAGTACTGAAAGCATTATCCCAGTTCATGGCAACTATGATTTCCGCAGATTCTAAATATGACAGGGTAAAACAAGGAAAAGAAAGTTTTTCTTCAGAAGAAACACAAGGCATGAACTTATTTCAGCAGAAATGTGCTACATGTCATAGCGGAGAATTATTTACGGATGAAAGTTTCAGGAATACAGGAATGTACTACAATGTGCAGGTTAAAGATGCAGGAAGATATCGTGTGACACTTGATCAAAACGATTGGATGAAATTCCGGGTGCCGAGTTTGCGAAATGTAGAATATACAGCTCCTTATATGCACGACGGGAGATTTTACACATTAGAGGCGGTACTTAATTTCTATTCAGATAACGTAGAAAACAGTCCGAATCTTGATCCGCAACTGAAGCAAAACGGACATCTCGGAATTTCCATGACAACTCAGGAGAAACAATTGATTATTGCTTTTCTGAAAACATTGTCTGATAAGAATTTTATCACGAATCCAAAATTTGCAGAATAAAATGAAGAAGATATTTTTAATCATAGGTCTGATTTTACTGAATGGGTTTCAGGCTAAAACAATCCAGGATAGCCTTTTTATTCCCAAGTATTTTGATCCGTTTGTTTTAGATGATTGTGATGCGTGCGGATGTGCTGCAGGAAACGGCTCTTCCGGTTTTGAATCTTTACTGAATCCTCAGTTTATCGGGATTAAATATTTTGCTCAGCATTATAAAGCGAGGGAAAACCTATTTGTAAAGGACCTAACTCAGGATCAGTATTTTAATACCATACAGCTTTGGGGTAAGATTCTCTTAACTAAGAAATTCAGTGTATATGCTAATCTTCCGTTTCATTTTCATGAAAAGAAAACCATGCAGGGAGATATCAATATCAAAGGAATCGGAGATTTGAATGTGATTGGAATATACCAGTTGATAAATTCAAAAGATAATACTCATCAGCTTAGTGGAGGAATTGGGCTGAAGCTTCCTTTAGGAAAATTTAATGAAAAAGGAATTTCTGGTGTCAATCCAAGCTTTCAGTTAGGAACAGGGAGTTGGGACTATCAGATGGCTGTCAATTATAAATTTCAGAAAAATAAGGTTGCTGTTCTGCTGAATACGGATTATACCATTAAAACTGAAAATAAAAAACATTACCATTTCGGAAACCAGTGGAATTATGCAGCAACAGGCTTTTATCGACTTTCAGGAAATGATACAACCATTTTTTCGGGAAAGGCAGGTTTCCAGGGGGAAGTTTATGACAGAAACAGACAATTTGATGAGGTTCTACCTAATACAGCAGGAAGTGCTTTATACGGTAAAATTGGTTTTGAAGCCTCTTATAAAAGATTCAGTTTAGGAAGTGAAATTGTGCTTCCTGTATATTCCCGCTTGGCGGGAGGTGATATTGAAGCTAAATCCCGTTTCAGTATTTTCCTGAATCTCGGGATTTAACTAGAAAATTTTAAAATAAATAAAGGAGCACATTTTGTTGCTAACCTCCACCGGGAAAAGGTGGAGGTTTCTTTATTTTTTTAGATTAGGGAGAAACGCGGTGATGATTCCCATTAATGGTAAAAATGCACAGATCTTAAACACATATTCAATACTGGTATCATCTGCAACTGCTCCTAATACAGCAGAGCCGATTCCGCCCATTCCGAACATAAATCCAAAGAACAATCCTGCAACCAATCCTATTTTATTAGGCAAAAGATCGGTCGCAAATACCAGGATTGCAGAAAATGCCGAAGCAATAATTAATCCGATGATAACGGCAAATGTGATGGTCCAGAATAAGGAAAGATAAGGCAGACAAAGCGTAAACGGAGCCGCTCCTAGAATTGAGATCCAGATAATTTTCTTTCTTCCGTATTTATCTCCTAATTTTCCTCCTAAAATAGTTCCTATTGCAACTGCTGCAAGAAACATGAATAAGTACAACTGAGAGTCCTTTACAGAAATATGAAATTTGTCAATTAGAAAGAATGTAAAATAATTGGTCATCGACGCCAGATAAATATATTTAGAAAATACCAGTGCTAATAAGATGGTAATTGAAAAAATAACTTTTTTACGGGAGAGATTGATGTGGATAATATCACTCGGATGTTTTGATGATTTTTTTAAGCTTAATCTTTCTGCGTACCAGTTTCCGATTCTCCACAGAACGATGATCCCGATAAACGCTGCAATGGCAAAAAGACCGACATAGCCTTTTCCTAACGGAAGGATAATTAATGCAACCAATAGGGGCCCAATAGCACTCCCCGAATTTCCGCCAACCTGAAAGATAGATTGTGCCAGACCTTTCTGTCCTCCGGAAGCTAGTTGGGCGACTCTTGATGCTTCAGGGTGAAAAACGGATGATCCCATTCCGATTAGTCCGACTGCGATCAGGATTACATAATACTGATGAGCTGCTGCCAGCAATAATAGACCTGCCATTGATAATCCCATTCCGATAGCCAGAGATCTGGGATTAGGCTTTTTATCAGTATAAATTCCGACGAACGGCTGTAAAATGGAAGCTGTAAGTTGAAATACCAGCGTGATAATTCCAATTTGGGCAAAAGAGAGATTAAATTCACCTTTCATGATGGGGTAGAGTGAAGGAATGGTGGATTGGATCAGGTCATTTAAAAAATGAGAGAAACTGATCATAAATAAAATCGGATAGACAATTTTGTTGGTGTCGACGTTTTTGGTTGTGATATTTTCCATAATAATTTAATTCATCAGGTCATCTGATGAATTTTGTTAAAAATATATTTTTTAATAAATCTGATCAACTATCTGTTGAGCAATAAAGGCTGCTTCCTCCGTATTTTTATTTTCTATAGCCCAATAAAGACGTTCATGAATAGCCTGGGAAATAATAAAAGTGGCAGTATCATTATGTCTGATTTCAAAAGATCTCAAAATATGGGAACTTGTTATTTTATAAATTTCTTTTAAAAGACTGTTTCCACAGGCTTCAGCAATGGCAACGTGGAAATTGATATCTGCCTGATAACATTCCAGTGCTTTTCTTTCTTCCGCCAATGTATTTCTTTGATCCAGATAGAATTTGATTTTCTCCAACTGTTCTTCATCACGATGTAGTGCTGCCTTGGCTGCAATTTTAGCATCCAGCAAAGAGCGCACCTCTTGTACATCTTCAATCTGTGCTTTATCCATCTGAGATTCCAAAGATTCATGAATGACATTGGAAATGACAAAAGTCCCCACTCCCTGCTGCACATCCAAAACTCCTTTAATAGAAAGTATCTTAATCGCTTCACGAATGCTTGATCTTCCCACTCCGTAGATTTTCATAAGTTCAGGTTCGGTAGGTAATTTCTCCCCAACTGCATACTCATTGCTAATGATTCCTTCAGTTAACCGATCTGCTACTTCCTGTGCTAATGTTTTTCTTTGAATCTGCATATTTTAATTCATCATATCATCTGATGAATTGCAAAGGTATACATTTAAATTTACTTTATCAGAAATAAATGATATTATTTTTAATAATTGAATAAGAAGGTTGGGTAAAATAAAAAGAGATTCAAAAATGAATCTCTTTTAGTAGCCCGTAGGGGAATCGAACCCCTCTTACCAGAATGAAAATCTGAGGTCCTAACCGATAGACGAACGGGCCATCTACTATCTGCAAATACAGGGTTAGTATTTTTGTTTTTATAAGTTTCAACTCTTATTTAATTACTAGGTTAGATAGTAATTAATTTTGTAGCCCGTAGGGGAATCGAACCCCTCTTACCAGAATGAAAATCTGAGGTCCTAACCGATAGACGAACGGGCCAACTATACTTATTAAGCTAGTTTATTAACGTGCTTAGTTAATTTGCTTTTCAAGTTAGCTGCTTTGTTTTTGTGGATAATGTTTTTCTTAGCTAATTTATCCAACAAAGAGATAACCTTTGGCAATTGTTCTGCAGCAGCAGCTTTGTCCTCTTCATTTCTCAATACTTTCATTGCTGTTCTAGCAGTCTTGTGGTAGTATCTGTTACGAAGTTTTCTTGCTTCGTTCTGTCTAATTCTCTTTAATGCTGATTTATGATTTGCCATATCGTTCAAATGTGAGTGCAAAAGTATAAACTTTTTTTTTATCTACCAAATTTATTTTTCAAAAAATTTAAAAATTTTTGGTTTTTTTAATTTATCCTCTCGCGAGTTAATATTATCTTTTATTTGTAGCCTATAGGGGAATCGAACCCCTGTTGCAAGAATGAAAATCTTGAGTCCTAACCACTAGACGAATAGGCCAAATTTTGAGGTTGCAAAAGTATAAATAAACTTTTAAACTTCAAAATTATTTTTTGACCTATTTGTAAACTTTCTGAATAACAGTGTTTTTAATTCCCTTCTTCTCAAGATCTTTTTGGAGATCTATTGCTCCTTCTAAAGAATCTGCCTTTCCATAGGTGTAGTAGAAGATTCCATTGGTTTTGGTTCTGTCTACATCTTTAAGAGACTGAAGAATGAAAGAATTGCTGCTCAGTTTATCCGGGCCTGCATATAATTCAATGGTATAATACCCGGTACTCAGTTTTTGGTTAGGCATAAATCCGACAGCATATGCATTTTTAAATCCGGCATCTTTTGCGGTTCTAAGATTGATATCTCTTGTTGAGGCCATGTTTGTAACACTGTAGTAATATTTGTAGACTCCTCCTTCTTTTATGGTCAGAATATAATTAAGTCCTTTTAAAGCAGGGTCTCCTTCATTATATTTTACAGATGAAGTGATAAGAAGTATTCTGAAATCGTTTTTCAAAGCAACTTCGGCAGGTTTTTCCGGCTCAGGTTTTTTCACAATGGTACCTGAAGAAGTTTTTCGGTCCACTGCCTTTTTGTAATCAATTATTGCTTTATAGATATTTTCAGCAGTCTCTTGTCGCCCTTGTTCGGAATTTAAAAACGCAGCATCGTCATAATTGTTGACAAAGCCGGTTTCAATTAAAATAGAAGGCATGGCACTTCTTCTTAGAATGTGGAGGTTTTCCTGTTTTACTCCACGGGAATATCTTCCAGTTTTTGCAAAATTATCTTCTACAAAGGTTCCTAAAATAAGACTGTTTTCAAGGTATTTACTTTGCTGTAATTTTAGGGCAATCAATGATTCCGGTGAAGAGGGATCATAAGAGGAGAAGGTTTCTTTATCTTTTTCATCAAGGTAAATCACATTATTTTCCTGTTTTGCTACCTCCAGGTTTTCTCTGTTTTGAGCAGGTCCCTGTACAAAGGTTTCTGTTCCTCTGGCGGTAGCTGTTTTACTCGGAGATGAGTTGACGTGTACAGAGATAAATAAATCCGCTTTACTTCTGTTGGCGATATTAGTTCTGTCCGTTAAAGAAGGGTATTCGTCAATCTTACGGGTATATATGACTTTAAAGTCTTTATTTTTTTCGAGCATGGCTCCCAGTTTAAGAACGATGCCGAGTGTGACGTCTTTTTCTTGTACAAGCCCTATATCAGAATAGTTTCTATTGGCTCCTATATCTCCTCCGCCATGACCTGCGTCTAAGACTACGGTGAATTTTTTTTGAGCAAAGGAAAAGTTGAAAAGGAGTATCGCAAGAAATGATAAAATTATTTTAAAATTTTGTTTGTACATCTTACAGTTTTAAAAATTATATTAATTTTGGACCTTAATTATATAACATAAAATTGGCCAAAACCGTCTCCAAAAATATATTACAAATTTTAATTATCCTAATTTTTAACAATTTTTTAGCACAGAAAACGCCTGAAAAATTGCCTAAAAGTGCGGTTAAAGATACTATTATCCAAAAGGATACCATTGCTGTAAAAAAAGAATCTTTAGAAGATATTCTGATAACAAAAGCTGATGAAGAGCGAAATGATGTTCAGAAGAAAATGACCTATCTGCTGAAAAATGCCCAGGTGAAATACCAGGATATGCAGATAGATGCGGATTATATTTCGATAGATCATGAAAGAAGCTTGATTTATGCAAGAGGAAAGCAGGATGCTTCCGGAAAGATTATAGAAAATGTAATCACCAATCAAGGGGGTAAAAAGTATGAAACAACAGAATTCAGCTATAATACCAAAACCAGGCAGGCTATTGCTTATAATGCTCGAACTGAAGAAAGTGAAGGAGTTATCATAGCACAGAAAACAAAGAAATACAGTGATACTGTATTTGCAATGAAGAACGGGGATTATACTACGGATACTTATTTTATCCAAAAGAAAGATACTTTGCCCGATTATAAAATGAGGGCTTCCAATATTAAATTAATCAAGACAAAAAGCAATTCCCAGATTGTAACAGGACCCATCAGGATGTATATTGAGGAGATTCCGACTCCACTCATCATGCCTTTTGCCATCCTTCCTTTTTCATCTAAAAGAGCGGCCGGAATTTTAATTCCTAGTTTCGGAGAGCGACAGGATGTGGGATTCTTTTTAAACGGGATCGGATATTATCAGCCTATAGGTGAGCATTTCGACCTCAAAGTTTTAGCAGATATTTATACAAAAGGAAGCTGGAACTTACGCCCGGAAATGCATTATTTAAAAAAATACAGATATTCGGGTAGTTTTTCTGCAGACATAGGAAAAACTATTAGAGGGATAAAAGGACTTGAAAACTATAATGAAACGAGTACTTACAGAATTGCCTGGACCCATACACAGGATACAAAAGCAAATCCGTTTTTAACATTTTCGGCTTCTGTTAATGCAACCAGCCAGACATTCTATAATAATACTGTAAACAATAGTTATATTTTGGATCAGAGCGTGCTGCAGACACAACAGAATTCTACATTAACGCTTACCAAAAGGTTCCTTACACTGCCTATTACAATTACAGGAACTGCCTCTTACTCACAGAACTTCGCAACCGGGCTTTCAGATTTGCGACTTCCTCAGATGAATGTGGCGGTAAACCAATTTTATCTGTTCAAGTCAAAAACCGGAACAAGAAGCGGACTTCTGGAAAATATTACCGTGAATACAAGTTTGAACCTTAATAATTATGTTCAGACCAATAGCGGAGAATTGTTTAAAAAAGCAATGTGGGATAAAATGCAGACCGGAATAAAGAATAATATTACACTGGGAACGAATACTACAGTTGCAAAATATTTTACTTTTAGTTTAGGGGCCAATATTGACAATGCTTTAACCACGAAAACATTAACGAAGTATTATGATCCTGTTGAAATGGAAGTGGTAAATAAAATGAATAATAAAATTGCAGGATATTCTACTTTTTCTACCACTGCAAGTATTCAGACTACACTATACGGTCAGGCAAACTTTAAAAAAGGATCGACTATTGAAGCTATCAGACATGTGGTGACACCAAGTATTGGGTTTACTTACTCTCCTGATTTTGGAGATACTAAATTCGGGTACTATAAAAATTATTATACGGCAAATGGTGCGCTTACACCTTATTCTATTTTTGAAAATAATGGGATTATAGGATCTCCGACTACAGGAATGGTAGGAGCGCTTAATTTTAATATTGGAAATAATATTGAAATGAAAGTGAAATCAAAAAGTGATTCCACCGGAGTGAAAAAAGTAAAAATCTTTGAATCATTAAGTCTTGCCGGGAATTATAATTTTGCGGCAAAAGATCACCCTTGGTCTATAATGACAATCAACGGGCAATCGTCTTTTTTTAATAATAAGCTTACTGTAAACACAAGTTTATCATTAGATCCGTATAGAATTATATTTGAGCCGGGAGCGGAGACCGGGATAAGAACCGAAGACTTTGGTCATTTTAGTTTACAGGGCTTTAATGTGCAGATGTCTTATCCTTTGAGCAGTGAAATTTTTGGTGAAAAAGTAGACTATCCTAAAAAATATCCTACGAAAGGAGAGATTCGAAATGAAGTCTATTATTTTGATGATGACAATTACGCTCATTTTGATCAGGCCTGGACACTGAATATCAGTACGAACTACCAATATTCAAAAGGATTGTCCAGAACTCCTAACAGAATGGCTTCTTTGGGGCTGGACGGAAGCATTAAATTAACACCGTATTGGAATATTACCGGAAGTACACATTATGATCTGGTGACTAAGGATTTGGCTTTAACACGTATTGGATTTTCAAGGGATCAGAGAAGTTTTACCATCAATTTTAACTGGGTTCCTTTTGGACGCTATAAGGTATATGACTTCTTTATCGGGATAAAAGCGAACATTTTAAGTGACGCATTGAAGTATAAAGACAGAAGCTTTACGCAGCCAAATGCACCTTTCTAAGATGGAAGTAATATTGAAGGAGAGAAATGGAATATAAATTTTATATTTGCACCCAAAATAAATTCTAATGAAAAAAATAATCAACACAGTTAATGCACCTGCAGCTATCGGACCTTATTCACAAGCTAATTTGGCAAACGGAGTTTTGTATATCTCCGGACAGATTCCTGTAGATCCTGCAACTGGTAAATTGGTAGAAGGAATTGAAAAAGAAACACATCAGGTAATGAAAAACCTTGAAGCTATTCTTACAGAGGCTGGAATGACATTTAAAAACGTTGTAAAAGCAACGATCTTCCTTAAAAACATGGATGATTTTGCAGTAATGAATGATATCTATGCTTCTTACTTAGATGCTGATAGCTATCCTGCCCGTGAGACGGTTCAGGTTTCTTGTCTGCCAAAGAATGTTGATATCGAAATTTCTATGATTGCACATCAGGATTAAGCAGTAATTCATGAACTTTTTAAGAAATACATTGGCGGTTATTGTAGGGCTCGGTATTGCGGGGCTTATTATTACTCTTGGGATAAGAGTGTTTCCACAATGGGTTACTTTTGAAGCTTTTGCTCCGTTTGAGCATTGGCAAAGATTTCTTCAGAGCATGCAGAATGATAAAGCTTTCTTCGGATTCCTTTTGTTTATTTCCGGTTTAGGAACTACAGTAGGGGGAGTAGCAACGGCAATTATCGTTAAATATGCTAAAGTGGCTTATGCTATTCTTATTGGTTTCATCATGCTGTTTATAGCAATGTTGGATGTTATCATTTTTCCATATCATCCTACATTTTATAAGATTTCTATTTTTCTTACCTTTTTTCCATTTTCTTGGATCGGAGGAAAAATTGTTGAAGTTTTGTATGAACGGAGTAAGAAAAAAAGAATCGCTGAGAAAATGAATAAATCATAAATAATAAAAAACGCTGCAATCTGCAGCGTTTTTTGTATGAAGTTTAAGTTTAGCTTTTAATTAAGGCATTTTGAAGCCTCTTGTGTAGATCTGTCCGTAAGCATCCACAAATTTCACCTGTACATTTCCTGAATATTTATCAAGGATTTTCTCTACATCTTTCTGTGAATTTACCGGCTTTCCGTTAACTTCGATTACGATATAATTGTCTACAATTCCGATTTTTGCGATTTCACCTCCTTCTGTTACATTGGTCGCGATAACCCCGCTGTTTAATCCGTAATCAGTTTTGAATCTTTCATCCAAAGGTTTGAATTCTGCTCCGATTCTTTCAGTAACACTAAGATCTGCCTTGGTTCTTGTAGAAGTACCTCCTTTTTGATCTCTAAGGGTAGCTGTTGTTACATTTTCTTTACCGTTTCTTAGATAAGTAACCTGTACTTTATCTCCAGGTCTTTTGCTTCCGATGGCAGCAGAAAGATCGGCAAAATCTGTAATAGCATAAGAGTCGATTTTAGTGATGATATCTCCTTTTTTAATACCTGCATCTTCCGCACCGCTATTTTCTCCGAAACCGGTAACATACATACCAGATCCGGCTTTTATATTAGTCTTTTGATCTTTATTGTAAGCTGCTACTAATTGATCATTTGAAAGATCTATAGTTGTTACACCAAGGAATCCTCTTTGTACAATACCGAATTTTTTGATGTCTTCCACGATTTTTCTGGCCAGGTTTGAAGGAACTGCAAATCCGTATCCCTGATAATAACCTGTTGTAGACTGAATTGCTGAGTTAATACCGATAAGGTCTCCATTTGTATTTACTAAAGCTCCTCCGGAGTTTCCAGGATTAATTGCCGCATCCGTCTGAATAAAACTTTCAATAGGATTGGCTGCTTTTCCTTGTGAACTTAAAATTCCGATTCCTCTTCCTTTAGCCGAAACAATACCCGCGGTAACTGTAGAATTTAATCCAAGCGGATTTCCTACAGCAAGCACCCATTGTCCTACCTCAATATTGTCAGAATTAGCAAAATTTAAATAAGGTAATCCCTTTTCTTCAATTTTTAATAGAGAAATGTCCGTATTCGGATCGGTTCCTACCAAGGTTGCTATATAAGATTTTTTATTGCTTAAAACCACTTCAAGCTTATTCGCTCCGGCTACAACGTGGTTGTTGGAAATAATATAACCATCCGGCGAAATGATCACTCCTGATCCCATTCCCGATGGCATATTGTCAGGAGCCTGTTGTTGCTGTCTTTGCTGACCTCTTCCGTTTTGTGGACCAAAGAAAAAATCAAAAAGATCCTGTTCAGACGCTCTGCTTGTTGATCTTGATTGGTAGTTCTTAATAGTAACTACTGCAGGAACTGTTGTTTTCGCTGCTTTCACAAAATCTTCACCTACGGCTGCAGAATTCATTCCTGCAAAAGAAACATTTGATGCTGATTTTGTAAAATATGATTGGTCTCCGTTGTTGGAATCATGATTAAAATATTGCAATGCTCCAACGGTAGTAGCTCCGGACATAACGCCTACTACTGCAAATGGTAATAGTTTTTTTAAAGTACTCTTCATTGTATATCTTTCTTAATTATTTATGTTATTTATCTTTCCGTTTTATTGTAAACAAATTTAATGCTAAAT
The DNA here is from genome assembly GCA_039594975.1 of Chryseobacterium sp. Taxonomy (GTDB): domain Bacteria; phylum Bacteroidota; class Bacteroidia; order Flavobacteriales; family Weeksellaceae; genus Chryseobacterium. The sequence continues at coordinate 37,695 of JBCNMJ010000019.1, forward strand.
AGGTATGCAATTGGTATTAAATGTTTCACTTTTAACTAAAATTTAACTACAATAACATTATTTTAGATGTTATGTGGTAATTATTTGTCACTATTAACTAATCTTAAAAATTTATTAAATGACAATATGACATATTGTAAGATTAGCAGATAGATTTAAAAGTTAAATTCTGTATTTTAAACTATAAATTTCATTCCAAAGCTTAATAAACGACCTACCTATCTATTGATATTAATCACTTATCAATCAGGATTCAGTTAAAATTAAATGATTACCTTTGCAAAAATTTTTCTCACTTAAAACGTTTATAGCATGCAACTGTACAACACCTTAAGCGCAGAAGAAAGAGCTCAATTAATTGATGAAGCCGGTAAGGAACGTCTTACATTATCTTTCTATGCGTATGCCAAAATTAAAGATCCAAAAAAATTTCGCGACGATTTATTTATAGCCTGGAATGCACTTGATGCATTAGGACGTATTTATGTTGCTCATGAAGGAATTAATGCTCAGATGAGCGTTCCTGCGGACAATTTTGAAGCATTTCGCGATACACTGGAAGCATATGACTTTATGAAAGGCATTCGATTGAATGTAGCAGTGGAGCAGGATAATCATTCCTTTTTAAAACTAACCATCAAAGTTAGAAACAAGATCGTTGCAGATGGTCTGAATGATGAAACTTTCGATGTTACCAATAAAGGAGTTCACCTAAAAGCCCGTGAATTTAACGATATGTTGGAAGACCCGAACACGATTGTAGTGGATTTCAGAAATCACTATGAAAGTGAAGTGGGGCATTTCGAAGGGGCAATCACTCCGGATGTAGAGAATTTCAGAGAAAGTTTACCGATTATTAACGATCAGCTACAGGATTTTAAGGAAGATAAAAACCTGTTGATGTATTGTACCGGGGGAATCCGTTGTGAAAAAGCGAGTGCTTATTTCAAACATCAGGGCTTTAAAAATGTTTTCCAGCTGGAAGGCGGAATTATTGAATATACCCGTCAGATAAAAGAGGAGGGGATTGAAAGTAAATTTATTGGTAAAAACTTCGTATTCGACCACCGTTTGGGAGAAAGAATTACAGATGATATTATCGCTCAGTGTCACCAATGTGGAAAGCCATGCGATAACCATACCAATTGTGCTAATGATGCCTGTCATTTATTATTCATTCAATGTGATGAGTGTAAAGCTGCAATGGAGAATACTTGTTCTACCGAATGTCTCGAAACGATTCACTTGCCTTGGGAAGAGCAGGTTAAATTAAGAAAAGGGCTGCAGGTTGGTAACAAAGTGTTCAGAAAAGGAAAATCTGAGGCTTTGAAATTTAAAAATTCAGGAGACTTGTCAACCCAAACCTTAGCAAAAGCAAAACCCGAAACAAAAGATATCCGCCAGAAAATAAAAGTTAAAAAGACTTTAATTGGAAAAGCTGAACATTATTATTCAAAATCAAAAATTGCACAGTTTTTAATTGAGAATAAAGAACTTTCTGTAGGAGATACGGTTTTAATTTCCGGACCTACAACGGGCGATCAGGAAATTACCATTACTCAGATTTTTGTAAACGGGGACTTTAGTGATTCTGCCAAAGCGGGGGATCAGATTACTTTTGAGCTTCCGTTCAGAGTTCGTTTGTCTGATAAATTATATAAAATTACGCAGCCGTCTGAAAATGCATAACCATTATGTTAAAAGCCGAGCTTAGAAAAAAATATATGCAAAAAAGAAAAGCCTTGTCAACTGATGAGGCTTTCTTGTTATCTAAGAAGATTTTTGAAAACTTCATTGGTTATTTCAAACCTGAAGAAGGAGAAAAAATACATGTTTTTATCCCTATTTTAGACAAAAAAGAAATTAATACACAAATATTCATTGATTACTTTTTAAGGCAGAATATTCGTGTCTTTGTACCTAAGGTTGTTGCTGATCAATTAATTCATATTGAAATTTTTGCAGATACAATCTTTGAAAACAGTCAATGGGGAATTCCTGAGCCAATTTCTAATGAAGATTCGGGGGAAATTTTCTTTCATTATGTAATCACTCCGCTTTTATATTGTGATACAAAAGGAAATAGAGTGGGGTATGGAAAAGGGTTTTATGATAGTTTTTTTGAAAGTATTTCCGAAGACGTAAAAAAAATCGGAGTTAATTACTTTAACCCCGATGAAAATATCGATGATGTCTGGGAAAACGATATTCCGCTCGACTATTTGGTGACTCCGACTGATGTACTGTCTTTTGGTAAAGGTTTGGAATAGAAATTTAAGAAATAAAACTTAAATTCTTTTTTAAACTTTACGGGTGCAGATTGTAAGATATATTGTGCGTTTTTCTCAAAAACCCCGATAGATTTATTCTTGTTATCAAAATATTCTACACTGAATTTTGCGAAATCTAAGGTGTCTTTTTTATGAACATCTTTATACACTTCCAGATTGTTTACTTTTACTGTTTTAACCTTTAAACTGTCAAGTTCACGGAATAATCTTTTGAATGTAAGACTGTCTGGTTTATTGAAGTAGCTTTGCATTTGAGAATAGATAACAGTATCAATTTCCGTGTCTTTGTTCCCTGAAAGGTAAAGAGTCGAAAGATCCAGTAATTCCTGGACTTTTTGTTTGGTAATGAAGTTAATCGCTTGTGCGCTATCCATTTGTACAGCAGGATACGTCTTTTTGTTATTGCTGTTTCTTAATTTATCTAAATCGCTTACTTCAGCGCTTTTTTTGTTACATGATGCTAAACCGAAAAGCATTACTGCCAAAACTAAAAGATTATTTATTATTTTCATCTGTATTAGCAATTTTAAATTTAATAGATACTATTTTTCCTTTTTCTCTTTTCATTTCAATAACGCTTAGGTTTTTAAGAGAAGTTGTAGGAGTGGTTACCAGAGTAATATATTTTTGTTTGTCTAAAGTTTCGATACCATAGGTTGCGTTGTCGTAAACCTGATAGATAATAGCGTTGTCACTGATCAGATTGTCCAGTTGTTTACGTTTCTGTTTCAGTAGTTCAGGGTTCCCGTTGGCGTCTTTTATTGAGAAATAATTGACAGCCATTTTGTAATCATCTGGTTTTAATTCAATCATTTCCTCTTCAGGTGCGTTTTCAAGACTCCTGTTTATTTCAAGATCTTCATAAAAAGGGGCACTTATCTGGAGCTTTAGGTTCTTATCTTTGGTAGAATAACGAAAACATTCACCGGGTTTGATTTTATAAAGAATAGGAGATTCATTTTCTTTGATAACCTTTATCTCAATCGTGTTCATCACCGAAACGGCGCGGTCTGCATCCGTAAAACAATAGGTGTAAGTTTTTTGAAAAATGGCATCCTTGAATCCAAGTAATCCTGTAATAAGAATTAAAATTGAAGTAATTATGGCCCAAGCGTTCCTTTTGAAGAAATTTTTCTTGGGTTTTTGAATCTCAGATTCAGAGATGTTTGATTTCTGAATGTTTTTATTAATTATTTGATTGTCAGTATTGTTTTTTTGTAAATCGGCATTTTCCTGAGGGGTGAACTCTGTTTTTGTTGCCGGATTTTCGGTTTTGGGTAAATTAATTGATGCTGATACCGTTTTTTCTAATTCTTTATTTTCTTCTTCGGTTAATTTTTCATCTTCTGTGAGTAATTCTCCGGCAAAAAGATGTTGCTTTTTAAAATCATACCAAGATTCATAACCCGTATAAACACTCAATAAATTAAGCATATCAATTCGGGGGAGTTTGGTGACCGGAGAAGTTTTGAAGTAAGTATAAAAAGACTTTTCGCTGATGTTGCCTTTTGCTTTTTTACGAAGATCTTCCTGGAAATAAATGATATCAATACCCTTCCATTTTGAAATATCCTCAAAAGAAGGGGTGTGTTGTTCCAAATATTGAGCCTGTACGTCCTTTTTTAGCTGCTCAAAATGCAATAGATCTAAATCTGTCAATTTTAGTTTAAATGATTAAGTTGTTGAATTTCAGTTGTGTTTATTTGTAAAATTGTTTTACAAAAGTATTACAATTATTTTTCATACACAAATTTTCTATCTGCTCTACCTTTGTCTCGTTCAAATAATAGAACAGAAAAGAGTTTTATAAAACAATATTAACAAAATTAAATTTAATTTATTATGAAAAAGTCATTATTCGTAGCTGCTATCGCTGCTATTTCTTTGGTTGCTTGTAAAAAAGGTGAAGCTACAACTACTACTACAGATTCTACAGCTGTAACTACAGATTCTACTGCAGTTGCTCCTACTACAGATTCTACAGCTGTTGCTCCTACTGCTGATTCTACAGCTACTAAAGCTGCTGATACTACAGCTGTTAAGACTACTACAACTACTGAAGTTAAAAAAGAAGAAGTTAAGAAATAATTCTAACTTATCTTACAATAAAAGAACCGCCTCATTTTTGAAGCGGTTTTTTTATGCTCTAGATATAAAGGCCATTTTTTATATCATTTTTTGCCTTAATGCTTCATAGCAGGTGATTGCTACGGCATTGCTCAGATTTAAAGAGTCAATACTTCCGCTCATTGGAATAAGTGTATTTTGCCCTTTATTCAACCAGAAATCACTTAATCCTGAATGTTCTGTTCCGAAAACAATAGCAGACTTCTGTGTGAAATCTCTTTGAGGTAAATTTTCGGCGGTTTCGTCCATAATGGTAGTATAAATATTGAATTGATTTTTTTTCAGGAAATCCAGCGTTTCCTGGTTTTCCGACTGAAATACATTCATGCCGAACAAACAGCCTACACTTGAACGAATAACGTTAGGATTATAAAAGTCGGTTTTTCCATCAGAGACAATAAGGGCGTCTATTCCAAAAGCTTCACAGCTTCTTAATATGGCTCCTAAATTTCCAGGTTTTTCTATTCCTTCTACAATAATTATGGTTGAATTTTCTTTGGGCTGAAATGCTTGCAGATTATCATTTTTGGTTTTATAAATACCGATAATTCCTTCAGAGCTTCCTCTGTACGCTATTTTTTCATAGACTTTTTCACTTACCAAGTGAATTTTTCCTACGGGAGTTTTGCCTTTGAAAATACTTTCACAGATATAGAACTCTACAGGCTCGAAGTCATATTTCTGAGCTCTTTCGTTTTCCTGGTCACCTTCTACGACAAAAACATTCGATTTCTTTCTGTGACGATTGTCAGTGATGAGTTTTGTAAGATTTTTTATTTTTTCGTTTTGAAAGCTTTCTATCATATTGTTTAAGATTCTAATGGAGTCTGGGAATTGTCAATCAGACTTTGAGGAAGTTCTTTTTTATTTTTAATTCCCAATGATTTTAATTTTTGAGTCTGGATAATCAGATTGTCATTTCCGGTATATAACTGCTTGAATGCATCGTTATAAACATTTTTTGCCTGGTCTATATTTTTACCGACTTTTTCAAGGTTTTCTACAAAACTGGAGAATTTATCATAAAGTTTCGCACCGCGTTCTGCAATCTCAATCGAATTTCTGTTTTGGTATTCCCTTTTCCAGAGATCTGCAATAAGTTTCAGAGAGGTGATAAGATTGCTCGGATTGAGAAGTAAAATTCTTTTTTCGTAAGCAAAATTCCATAGGTTTTGATCTGCCTGCATGGCTGCAATATATGCAGGTTCGCTCGGAATAAACATCATCACAAAATCTAAGGACTTTCCATAATCATCATACGCTTTCTGGCTTAGCTGTGTGATATGGTTTTTAATGGAACTGAGATGCTGATTTATTTTTATCTGATAAATTTCTGCATCGGTTTCGTCTACCAGTTCCGTAAAGGCGGTTAAAGAAACTTTTGAATCGATGATGACATTTCTTTCATCCGGATATTTTACGACTGCATCGGGGCGCATTTTTTTACCTGAAAATTCAGAAAAAAGAGCTTTGTTATCTTCGTCGCGAAGCTCGTGTTCAAGAAAATATTCACGGCCTTTTACCAGTCCTGATTTTTCTAAAATACTTTCCAATATCATTTCGCCCCAGTTTCCCTGAGTTTTACTT
>JBCNMJ010000020.1:0-43121 GCA_039594975.1 Chryseobacterium sp.
TGGAAAATATCTTTTTGCTTGAAGATAATGATTGATAATTATTTCAGCTCATCCGAAACACCCTTTAAAAATAAACCATAGAAATTCTATGGTTTTTTACTTATGATTATTTTCTAACAAACATTTTTCACAGAAAAAAAGGAAGATTTTACAAGTATTAAAGAGAATAATCAGTCATATTAATTTCTTAAATTCTTAAATTAGCTATAGACTAAAAATATGCTTATGAAATTCGGACAAGTAGAAGATCCTTCAAAAATAGATTTCACTTTACCAAAACATCACCCCAGAACGAAAGATATTTTGAAGCAAAATAAAAAAGGGCTTGAAAATATCTCGATCGGATGTGCCAAATGGAATAAAACCGATCTTAAAGGATTTTACCCCAAAGGAACTAAAGACGAGCTTTCTTACTATTCTACGCAATTCAATTCTATTGAACTGAATGCTACTTTCTACGGAATGCCCACTCCGGAACAAGTGGAAACCTGGAAAGAAAAAACACCGGCAGATTTTAAATTTTTCCCTAAAATTACCAATACAGTTTCTCACTTTAGAAGATTATTAAATGTTGATGATGTGGTGACACAGTTTGCTTCAGCTGTACTGAATTTTGATGAAAAATTGGGAATGGTTTTTCTACAGCTTCATGACAATTTTAAACCAAAAGATTATGAAAGACTGGAAAAATTCGTGAATAACTGGCCACAAGAAGTTCCGTTAGCTATAGAATTAAGAAATACAGATTGGTTCAATGATGAGGAAATTCTGAATAAGACCTGTGACCTTTTTGAGAAAAATAACATAACCAATATTATCGTAGACACAGCCGGAAGAAGAGATATGCTTCACATGAGGCTTACTACTCCCAACGCTTTTATTAGATATGTGGGCGCGAATGCAGAGAGCGATTATGAAAGATTGGATGACTGGCTAAAACATCTTACGGAATGGAAAAAAGAAGGACTCCAAAATCTTTATTTCTTCGTCCATCAAAATATTGAAAAAGCCTCTCCTCTTTTATCAGCTTATTTTATCAAAAAAATGAATGAAGAATGGAAAACCGAACTAAAAGTACCTCAAATGGCTACTGAAAGCATGCAAACTTTATTTTAATGGTTAACAAAAAATTTATTAAAACAATATTATCAATAAAAAATATCTAAAAACATTCTCCTAAAAGCACACAAAAACACATCTAAAGGCACAAAAAATCAATACTTTAAAATATTTTTAAATATTTTATAAAATTCACTATCTTGTGACAGATTAAATCACACTATGGTAGAGTAATTAATAAAACTAAAATAATGGAAAAAGAAATTTGTACCATCACCCTCACAGGAGACCAGGCGGAACAGTATACATTCTACAATGACAACACAATAAAAAAAGTAGAAAATAATGATACTAGTCCATTAATTGAATGGGTTACCCCCAATCAAATCAACAAACATAATAAAGACAGAATCATCAGAAGCTGTCCGGAAGATGTGAAAGAAATCGTAATGCAAATATTAGATTATCCTTAGCAGGATAATCTAATTTATTTTTTTCTTACAAATAAAGAAAGATTTAAAAACAGAAGCAGGAGATTTAATGTTATTAAAACTCCAAGTTTAGTATTTTCCTGATTATAGGCCTCTATTTCTTTTTTGGCAATGCCTGAAAGCTTTACACTTTGATTGATGTAATTCTGCACTTCGATCATTTGGTCAATATTTTTATTCGGAACCGAATGCTGAGAAAAATAAACGGCATTCTTTTTACCTAAATATCCAATAATCCAATATTCATCAGAGTTTTTCATTTTCAGGTATTCAACCCTGTAATATTCGGGGCGAATCTTACCCAAGTGCATCACCTCCAACGCATCATTTTTATTGTTATTAACATTTAAAACATAAAAGTCCAGCGGTTGGGGAAGCTTATTGATCAGCTGTAAAGCAACGGCATTCTGCACAATACCAATTGAACTTTTTTTAATAAACCAATACGTAAAAAGAGAAATGGAAAAAACCAATATTACAGCTCTGAAAATCTTTGCCCACCCAAATTTCACCTTTGATAAAAGAAGCGAGATGATCAAAGTAATCAATATGATAAAAAGAAGATACCCCATATTACAAAGATAGTCAATTAGAAATCATCTAATCAACATTCCACTCTTTATAAAACTGATCCAGAAAATTCAGCATAAACTCATGTCTTTCCTCTGCTATTTTTTTTCCTTCAGAAGTATTCATGAGGTCTTTCAGCAAAAGAAGTTTTTCGTAGAAATGATTAATCGTCGTGCCATTAGACTTCTTATATTCTTCTTTAGACATATTCAGGCTAGGCTTGATATTTGGATCGTACATCGGGTTATTTTTAAAACCGCCGAAATTAAACGTTCTGCCTATTCCAATGGCACCGATCGCATCAATTCTATCAGCATCTTGTACAATTTTTAACTCGATCGGAAGATTTTCAGGTGCTTCTCCTCTGTTTTTAAATGAAATATTTTTAATGACAAATAAAACCTGTTCAATAATATCTTCAGAAGCATTCTGGCTTTCCAAAAATCCACGGGAAATTTTTAAAGCTAACATTTCATCTCCGTTATGAAACTTAGGATCAGCAATATCATGCAACAATGCGGAAAGTTCTACCACTTCAATATTACAATCTTCCTTTTCCGCGATCTTCCTGGAAAGCTTCCATACTCTTTCGATATGGAACCAGTCATGTCCTGCTTCTGCTCCTTCTAATTTTTCTTTTACAAATTCTATCGTGTTTCCAATTAAATTATTCATTTATCAATTCTTTTAAAATAATATCCCAAAGTTTTCTATTATAGCTTCTAAAAAAATTAATGTGCCCTATTTCTCCTTTTTCCGATTCAGAGATTTTTACGATTCTATAGGTTGGCTTTAGATTCGGATAAGTGTCTTCCAATAAGCTTTTTACACCTTTTTCGGTAAGCCATACATCGTCTTCTGCACGGATCACAAATACTTTTTGAGTTAATCTTTTAGAATAGTCCTCTATTTGATCCAACAACCGGTTGGTAGATTTCCTGTTCAAAATTAAGGTTCTCCAGTCATAAGCGCAATTTTTTGGAAGACTTTCTCCCAGGCCAAACCAATTTGCCGGAAAATATCCAAAAAGCTCCGTAAATAGCGGTTGTGCCACTCCAAATCCAAAAAATGCTTCTATCTTTGTTCGCCATCTTAAATTCCCTACAAAAGCATTCTGAGTCCCTACAAAAACGAACTCATCAAATATCTCAGCATCCCGGTTCATTCCTAAAATTAATGCGCCAACAGAATGTCCTACACAATATTTTTTATAGGTCGGGAAATTCTCCTGTATATAGTGGGTAAGCGTTTTAAAATCCTTTGTTCCCCAAGTTCTCATGGAAGCTTTAAAATTCTTCATCTTTAAAGGCTTTGAGAGACCAATTCCTGTATAATCATAGGTAATGACCGTAAACCCTTGCTCTGCGAAAAAATGAGCAAATGAAAAATAGATCTGCTGCTTTACTCCTGTTGCTGAATTGATCAGCAAAACTCGATGATTACTTCTTTCGGGAATAAAAACATGAACTGCCAGTTCTACACCGTCTTCAGTTTTAAGAATAATTTTTTCCATAAAACAATAAAAAGTCCACTTCAAAAATGGACTTTTTATTTTAAAATATTTTATCTGAAAACTTTATTTCAGTATGCGGTAAATAGTTATTTAAATTTGATTAACTCACAAGTACTTCTATAAACTCAGTTACAATTTTCACTGGTTCACCATTTTTATTGTATGCTATGTAGCTTGCATAAAATCCTTCTCCATACCCTGTTTCAAAAGCAAATATAGTTCCCGGATGTTCTTCTGAAGGTTTCAGGAACGCGTACTGATCGATCGCACCATTTTCATCAAAGAAATATTCATGAAAAAACTCCTCATAAATTCCCATGAAGTCTACTCCTTTACTTTTGTATAATTTTTGCTCAAGCTCATTAAGATTGTTTTGGGTATCAACATCCATAAAGCAGCCCATTCCGCTCTCTACAGGATAACCAAAAACCTCTCCATCGGCAAGATCTTTTTCATTTTGTCCCGCAGTTGTAGCCATCTTCCATGTAGAAATTTCTGAGTTACTGAAAATAATTTCAGCATAAGCTACACAATTGCTTTCTCTTTCTTTGTGCAGTAAAACAGAAAAGTCTCCTTTTGGAAATTCTGTTGAGAAAGGCTGCATATCATTTGTAATCAGAGGATCACAAGAAACAAGCTTTCCGCTCGAAAGGTAGATCTTCCCAACTTCAAAGCTTTCCAGCAACGGACTTTCCACGAAGTTTTTTGAGAATAATTTTTGTATATTTTCTAGGTGTGTCATTTTAATTTCAATTAATCTTCACCACTTAATGTGATGTAAACATTTTCGCTTCCTACATTTTGACAAAACAAAACATCATTCATTTCATCATCCTCACTTTCAATTACTATCAGTTGATAGATTTTAGAATCATTCGCAATTTCAATTTCTTCAATTGAAGAAATTTTCGCAGACATTGCTAAAGTTGAATTTAAAATAATATTAATATAATTATTTACATTTAAACTCCCTTCCAACAACTCCCCGATCAGATAAAATTCTTTTTTTCTTCTGATAATAAAACTATTAATGACCCTAAAAGTCCCAACTTTATCTTTAAAGTTCATTACAAACTCTTCAGCTTTTCTTCCAAAATCGCAATCTTATCAAGTGCATCTTTTTGCTTTTTGCGCTCTACTTCAACAATTTCTGGTTTTGCGTTGGCAACAAATTTTTCATTTGAAAGTTTTTTATCAACTGAAATTAAGAATCCTTTTAGATATTTCAGTTCTTCTTCCGTTTTGATTTTTTCTTCTCCCAAGTCTAAATTTTCACTTAAAGGAATGGAAATTTCTGTTGCACCAACCAGGAATGTAAAACTAGGTTTATCAGTTTTCGTACCAAAATGAACTTCAGAAATGTTTGCTAATTTTTTAATAACAGATTCATTCGCAAATTCTGAAGCATTAGTATAAATTTCAGCGGTTTCTCTTGGAGAAATTCCTTTTGTCTGACGATAGTTTCTGACTCCGGAAATGATTTCCGCTGCAGCATCGAAGTTTTTAATGATGTTCTCATCAAATGCTTCTGCTTTTTTCTGCTGAGCGATAATTAATGCGTCTTCAACATTTCTTTCAGAAATGGTCTGCCATAATTCTTCTGTTAAGAAAGGCATAAAAGGATGCAATAACTTCATCAATTCCTCAAAGAAGTAAATTGTTTTATTGTAAACCTCTTTAGAAATTCCTTCACCATAATTTGGCTTAATCGCTTCCAGATACCAAGCACAGAAGTCATCCCAGATCAGTTTATAAATCAAATGTAAGGCATCAGAAATTCTGAACTTTTCAAACTGATCATTAATTTCAACAATCGTTTTATTTAATTTATTTTCAAACCATTCAATCGTCTGAATTTCTGTTGTATTTGCCGGTTTATCTTCATGATTCCACATATTGATCAAACGGAACGCACTCCAGATCTTCGTCATGAAGTTTCTTCCCTGAAGCATCAGATCTTCATCAAAAAGAAGGTCATTTCCAGCCGCAGAGCTTAATAAAATCCCTACACGAACTCCATCTGCTCCATATTTATCCATCAGCTCCAACGGATCCGGTGAATTACCTAAAGATTTTGACATCTTTCTTCTCTGTTTATCTCTTACAATCCCTGTGAAATAAACATTTTTGAAAGGAACTTCTTTTCTGTATTCCAAACCTGCCATGATCATTCTTGCCACCCAGAAAAAGATAATATCCGGACCTGTTACCAAGTCTGAAGTCGGATAGTAATAATTGATGTCTTTATTTTCAGGATCAAGTAATCCATCAAACACTGACATTGGCCACAACCACGAAGAGAACCATGTATCAAGAGCGTCTTCGTCTTGTTTCAGGTTGTCAGTTGTTAGTTGATCGTTGTTGGTTTTTTGTTTTGCTAAAACTAAAGCGTCTTCGATGCTTTCTGCAACTACGAAATCATTTTCTCCGTCACCATAATAATATGCAGGAATTTGCTGACCCCACCAAAGCTGGCGGGAAATATTCCAGTCACGGATGTTTTCCATCCAGTGCTTGTAGGTATTCTTAAACTTTTCAGGATAAAATTTAACCTCATCATCCATTACAACATCCAAAGCCGGTTTTGCAATTTCAGACATTTTCAAGAACCACTGAACAGAAACTTTAGGCTCGATGACCGCACCTGTTCTTTCAGAAGTTCCTACTTTATTCATATAATCTTCTGCTTTTAACAAAAGATCTTTTTCTTCTAATTCTTTCGCAATCTGCTTTCTTACCTCAAATCTGTTTTTCCCTGCGTAATGCAAACCGTAATTATTCAGATTACCGTCATCATCCAAGGCATCAATCATTTGAAGATTGTGTTTTTGTCCGATTTCGTAGTCATTGATATCGTGAGCAGGCGTAATTTTCAATGCACCCGTTCCGAATTCGATATCAACATATTCATCTTCGATAATCGGAATTACTCTGTCAACGATCGGTACGGTTACTTTTTTACCTTTTAAATGAGCATATCGCTCATCATTAGGATTGATACAAACCGCAGTATCCCCGAAAATCGTTTCCGGACGTGTTGTAGCTACCGAAAGGAACTCCTCCGAACCTTCGATCTTATATTTAAGGAAATAAAGTTTTCCGTTTTGCTCTTTAAAGATTACCTCTTCATCTGAGATATTGGTTTTCGCTTCAGGATCCCAGTTTACCATTCTGTATCCACGGTAAATCAATCCTTTATTGTATAGATCAACAAAAGATTTGATAACCTGCTGAGAAAGTTTAGGCTCCATGGTAAAACGGGTTCTGTCCCAATCGCAAGAGCAACCTAATTTTTTTAACTGCTCAAGGATCGTTCCTCCGTATTTATCTGTCCAGTCCCAAGCATGTTTTAAGAATTCTTCGCGGGTAATATCAGACTTGCTGACCCCTTCTGATTTCAGTTTAGCAACGACTTTAGCTTCAGTAGCAATTGAAGCGTGATCTGTTCCCGGAACCCAACAAGCATTGAAGCCCTGCATTCTTGCACGACGGACCAGAACATCTTGAATGGTATTGTTCAGCATATGCCCCATGTGTAAGATCCCCGTAACGTTTGGCGGAGGAATTACAACAGTGTAAGGCGGCTTGTCATTCGGCTCTGAATGGAAGTATTTGTTTTCCAACCAGTAATTGTACCACTTTTGTTCTGTTTCCTGTGGATTGTACTTTTCTGAAATCTGCATAAATTCTATTACTTTAATTTACAATTTGCAAAAATAGTCTAAAGAAAAAAAATTTTAAGTATGAATTAAAATAATTTTTAACTTTGTTTCTTAATATTTATCTAAACAAACGTATTAACATTCAAGAATATGAAAAAATTAATTGCAGGAATTGCATTATTCGGGACATTTGCTATTGCATCTGCACAGAGCATTACTTTCGACACTACAACATTTGATTATGGTGCTATTAAGCCGGGAGCTGATGGAACAAGATTTTTTAATGTAACGAATACAGGAGATAAACCTTTGATTATTTCAAACGTAAAGCCATCTTGCGGATGTACAACTCCTGAATTTAGCACAGATCCTATTCTTCCTGGAAAATCTGCAAGAATCAAAGTTGGATACAACACGGCTAATCCTGGTGCTTTCAACAAAATGATTGAAGTATTTTCTAATGACCCAGTAAACAGCAGAAGTGTAATCTATATTAAAGGTAACGTAGATCCTAATGCTCCTGAGCCAAAACCTTTGACTCCTGAAGAGCTAAAAGCAAAAGAAAAGGCTGAGAAGAAAGCTGCTAAGATAGCTGCCAAAGAAGCTAAAAAAGCTGCTGCAGCAAAATAAATCTCTACTCAAAAAATTAAAACCGTCTCAATTGAGACGGTTTTTTTATTACATTTATACTACGTTTACTTTCTAAAATTTAAACACATAAAATATATGGATAAAGATTTTTCAGACAATTTTCTCATCAAAGGAAGTTTTTCTATAAAAAAAGCTTCAACTCTATATAAGGGGAAGCTTACCAAAGAGGAAGGAGAAATGCTTCTGATTCAGGAAAAAGAAAAGCTTCGTGAACTACAGGAAAAGTTGTATTCGGATGGTAGCCAATCTCTTCTCGTTGTGCTGCAAGCCATGGATGCTGCAGGAAAAGACAGCTTGGTGGAGCATGTTTTCGGAGGAGTTAATCCGCAAGGTTGTAATGTAACAAGTTTTAAAACTCCAAGTTCAAAAGAGTATTCCCACGATTTTTTATGGCGACATTATTTGGCATTACCACAAAAAGGGATGATCGGAATTTTCAACCGCTCACATTACGAAAGTGTTTTGGTATGTAAGGTACACCCTGAATACAATCTAAGTGAAAAAACCTGGAAATCCGTCAAAGATTTTGATAAAAAATTCTGGGCAAACCGCTATGAAAGTATCCGAAATTTTGAAAAACATCTTTCTCAAAACGGGACAACTATTGTAAAAATATTTTTAAATGTTTCTAAGGATGAACAAAAGAAAAGATTCCTGGACAGAATCAACGAACAGGAAAAAAACTGGAAATTTTCTATGGGTGACCTTCCAGAGCGGGCCTTATTTGATCAGTACATGAACTGTTATGAAGAGGCTATCAACGAAACATCAAAGGATTATGCACCTTGGTATGTTTTGCCGGCAGATGACAAATGGTTTGCAAGAGTAGCCGCTATCCAGATCATTATTGATACTATGGAAAAAATGAATTTAAAATATCCCCAACTTTCGGAAAAAGACAAACAAGAACTGAAAGATGCAAAAAAACAATTGGAAAATGAATAAACATTAAAAAGCTCTTTCAATAAATAATTACAATAGTTTCCTGATTAAAAAATACACCTAAAAGTGAATAATTTCATTTTGGTGTATTTTTTTTATTTATATTTATAAAACTAAATCATTAAACTTTAAACATGAAAAAACATTTATTGTTATCAGCCTTCCTAATATTAGGCTTAACATCTTGCAGTAATGAAAGAGCA
This sequence comes from Chryseobacterium sp., assembly GCA_039594975.1. Classification (GTDB taxonomy): domain Bacteria; phylum Bacteroidota; class Bacteroidia; order Flavobacteriales; family Weeksellaceae; genus Chryseobacterium. The sequence continues at coordinate 9,092 of JBCNMJ010000020.1, forward strand.
GCAATCGACAATGTGGAAAGTATGAAAAGTCCGGAAATGGAAAATTTCAACAAGGCATTGAGAAGTGTAAACCAACCTAAAAACAGACCTACTGCAGAAGAAAGAAAACAACATTCTTTAGAAATGAGCGATTCAAGAAAAGAACTTTTAGTTCCCGCTTCAAAGGATTTAATTCTTTCTACAGGTATTTCCGAAAAAGAAATGATGCGTCAAACCGGAGGTGATAAAACAAAAATAATTGTTTGGGCCAATAAGATTTATTTTGAAAAGAAGAAGCAAATCAATAGAAATCTAAAGCTTGAAAATTAATTTATTTATTATTTAATCCAAACAAATGTATTCACCATGAAAAAACTAACACTATTTATATTCTTATTCTTAGGAATTTTCGCATTTTCTCAAAGCCACACTTTAATCATCGTTAATAATACCGGACTTGATGCTGTAGGCAGACTCATCACAGCAAGCCGTACAACTCCCGGCGGGCCCTTTATGTTTGCATTTCCGAACCCTCCTTATACCTCCTTTACTATTCCTTCCGGTCAAATGGCAGATTATGGTCATTTTGATACAGCGGGAGCTTCTTCCGCTTATCCCATTCCCGGTTGGAATGTCGTCAATAACCCCAATCCTGCATTTAACGGGCCTCAGCCTTATAATTCTCCGGCAGTAAGTTCAATGGTCACATTAAATGAATGGGCTGGCTTTCTTTTCAGTTTGGTTGATCCTATAACAGGGGATCCTGTTGATGATTTCCAAATAGGAAATCCGGCCATTGCTGCCAATGCAGGTTTTGTTGTAAATACAAATCAACTTGGAGCAAATACCGGAATCCCTGTAGAATGGCTATATGTAGGTTCTATTGTTTACTTATTTATAGGATAATTAAATACCTTAGATAACAGAAAAAGCGGAGATAATCTCTCCGCTTTTTCCATTTTATGCAATTTAAATTTTTATCAAAAACACGAGAAAATCTATAAGCCGGATTTTGTTCTTCAAAAAGAAGTGCCTGTTATTTATCTGCGTCGTGCATTGCTGCAAAACTTTAGCTGATTACCCCTCGGCTTTCAGAGCGAGCAACTCCTATTTCCATTGCTGAAAAGAACCGATATACTTATCATTGCACCACAAAGAGTTTACCTGATTTCACTACAGCCGAACTGTACATCCTTTCTGTTGCACTTGTCCTACCCTCGCGGGTGACGGATGTTATCCGCTTTGCTGCTCTATGGTGTCCGGACTTTCCTACCCTTACCTAAGTAAGAATCAACAAGCCGATTTTCTCGTGGCTGCAAAGATACAAATTTAGTTAGGAGTTGAAAGTTATAAGTTAGGAGACTTTAAAATCTTCATTTTATTAGAATCACTCAATAAAACTTATATCTCAGAATTAATAACTTATAACTATTCATCAATTCCCACATTATCACTATATTCGTGCAATTAAACAACACATCCTCATTGGGTTCAAAAGAAAAAGAATTTGCACAGCTTATTAAAGATAATCAGGGATTGATTATCAAAGTTTCGCGTCTTTACACCAATTCTCTTGAGGATGAAGAAGATCTCTTCCAGGAGATTGTCCTACAGCTTTGGAGAAGCTACGGCTCCTTCAAAGGAAATTCTAAAATTTCTACCTGGATGTATCGTGTAGCTTTAAACACTGCGATTACGCTTTTCAGAAAAAAAAGCAAAAGCCCGCTTACGAACGAACTGGATATTAATCACAAAGATTTTGTAGAGGATGACGATGAAAAACAGCAGCAGATTTCTCTTTTATATACCGTGATTAAAACCCTTCCCAATATAGAGAGAGCCATCGTCATGATGTATCTGGATGATTTGCCTTATAAGGATATTGCAGAAAACCTCGGGATCACCGAAGTCAATGCGCGTGTGAAAATGAACAGATTAAAGAAAACCCTTAAAGAAAAGATGGAAAAATATGCCTGAATTTGATTTAGACAGCTTTAAGAAAACATGGCAAGAACAGCCTGTTCAAGAAAAATACGACAACACTGAGATTCTTCAGATGCTGAACAGAAAGTCACGTAACTACGTTAAATATATTTTCTGGATCAGCGTTGTAGAGTTATTATTCTTTTCCGGAATAGGGTTATTTTATATTATAAAAGGTGATGAATCCAATAGTTTTTTAAAACTTCTGGAGAGATTGGGAGCACAAAAAACCCCTGAAATTATTGCCAATTTTGATATCATTTATTTAGCTATAAAGGTTCTAAGCTTGCTCGTTACAGCCTATTTTGTCTTTAAATTCTATCAAAACTATCATAAAATAAAAATCGAGGAAAACCTGAAAGGTCTTATTACCCGTATCATTAAATTTAAGAAAACTGTAAATGCTTTCATTTTAATCAGCATTGCCATATTACTTGTTTTTATTATGACATTCACAGCATTTATTTTTTATGCACTGAATTCCCAAAACATAGAGCCTAAAGGTTCGGACCTTATGATCGTTATTGCCATAATTATAGTTAGTACGGCATTATGCGTATTGCTGATCTGGCTGTATTATAAACTTGTTTACGGAATCATCATCAGAAAACTGGATAAAAACTTAAAACAGCTGAAAGAAATAGATTCCCAGGAAATTTAATTCACCCATCCGTTCCAAGATAAAGATATAATTGTTAATTTTATTTTATCAAATCTTAATCTATGCCTTTATCTTACGTTCATGGAGCTTCTGATATTCCATTATTGGGACAGACTATTGGAGCCAATCTAAAAAATACCGTAGAAAAATTTCCACATCAAGAAGCCCTGATCTGTGTACATCAAAATTACCGTGCCACTTATCAGGAATTTTATAATCAAACCACCGCTGTTGCAAAAGCTCTTATATTTTTGGGAGCAAAAGCTGGCGACAGAATCGGAATCTGGTCTACCAACCGTTATGAATGGGTTCTTTTGCAATATGCCACAGCCAGAATTGGCTCTATTCTTGTGAATATAAACCCAGCTTACAGAACCAGCGAACTGATCTTTGTGATCAATCAGTCCGAAATGTCACACATTTTTTCATCCTTAGCTTTTAAATCAAGTGATTATAAAGCAATGATTACTGATGCAAGAGAATTTTGCCCTACTTTAAGATCAGAAATTTTCTTTGATGACAATTGGGAGGACTTTTTAAATAACGGACAGGAAATTTCTGACGATGTATTGCATAGCTATGAAGAACACGTTCAATTTGATGATCCGGTAAATATTCAATATACATCAGGAACAACAGGATTTCCCAAAGGGGTAACGCTTTCCCATCATAATATTTTAAATAACGGATATTTTATCGGAATACGATTAAAATACACGGAAAAAGACAGAGTTTGTATTCCCGTTCCTTTTTACCACTGTTTTGGAATGGTGATCGGAAATATGTGTTGCACTTCTCACGGAGCCTGTATGGTGATTCCTAATGACAGTTTTGATCCGGATATTACACTGAAAGTGGTTTCTGATGAAAAATGCACTTCTTTATACGGAGTTCCTACCATGTTTATTGCTGAACTGGCAGTAAAAGATTTTGACACTTTTGATTTTTCAAGTTTAAGGACCGGCGTAATGGCAGGTTCTGTCTGTCCGCCTGAAATCATGAAAAAAGTGGAAAGCCTTATGAATATTAAAGAAATGAGCATCTGTTATGGAATGACCGAAACCTCTCCTGTTTCTACCCAGACTTTAATTGGAACGCCTTTTGAAAAGCAGGTAAATACCGTAGGAACTGTCCAAAACCATTTAGAAATAAAAATCATTGATGAAAACGGAAAAATCCTTAGACGCGGCGAACATGGAGAGCTCTGTACAAGAGGATATTCTGTAATGTTAAAATACTGGAACGATCCTGAAAACACTAAAAAAGTTATAGATGATGGCAGATGGATGCATACAGGAGATATGGCCGTAATGGATGAGGAAGGCTACATTACCATTTCCGGAAGAATTAAAGATCTGATTATCCGTGGCGGAGAAAATATTTCACCCAAAGAAATCGAAGATTTTTTATATACCTATGCTAATATTTTAGACGTTCAGATCATTGGAGTGCCCAGCGAAAAATTTGGAGAAGAAGTTATGGCTTGGGTAAAGGTGAGAAAAGGCTTTAATGTAACAGAAGATGAACTTTTAAACTATTGCAAAGGAAGAATTGCTCATTATAAAGTTCCAAAATACTGGAAGTTTGTAGAAGAGTTCCCGATGACGATCTCAGGAAAGATAAGAAAAGTAGAGATGAGAGAGATCTCCATGAAAGAGCTTGGCCTGGAACATATAAAAGAATAATCCGTAAATAAAAAAGCATTTCAGATTGAAATGCTTTTTTTATTTTTAGAGTTCTTTTCTTAATCTTGCTACAGGAATATTCAGCTGTTCACGATATTTTGCGATCGTTCTTCTGGCAATATTATAACCCTGCTCCTTCAAAATTACTACCAATGCATCATCCGTCAATGGTTTTCTCTTATTTTCTTTATCAATAACCTCCTGAAGATGGGTTTTAATTTCTTTTGTAGAAACCTCTTCACCATCATCGTTGGTTAAACTATCCGAAAACAAATCTTTAAGATAAACGATTCCGTTTGGAGTATCTGCATATTTGCTTTTCACCACTCTGGAAATTGTGGAAATATCAAAACCGGTAATATCTGCAATATCCTTTAAAATCATTGGTTTTAATGACTTCTCATCGCCTGTAATGAAATAGTCCTTCTGGAATTTCACAATCGCAGTAATAGTCTGCAATAAAGTATTCTGACGCTGGTTGATGGCATCAATATACCATTTTGCCGCATCCAGTTTCTGTTTTATAAATAAAGCTGCCTGCTTATGTTCTGCAGAGTTCTTATCATGGGAATACGTTGATAAAATATCTTTATACTCTTCAGAAACTCTTAAAGTAGGTGCATTTTTGCTGTTCAACATCGGAATAACCTGTCCATCTTTTACCTGAATGACAAAATCGGGAATGATTTCCTGATTAATAGTAATCGTCTGAGTATCAAAATTACCTCCTACTTTCGGTGACAGTTTGGATATTTCATCCAGTGCATCCTTCAAATCTTCTTCCTCAATATCATACTTCTGAATGATCTTATTATAATGCTTATTGGTAAGGGCATCAAACTGATGTCTTAGAATATTTGCCGCCAGAGAAACTGCTTTATCAGAGCTTACTTTCTTTTCAATCTGTAAAAGAAGGCATTCCTGCAGGTTTCTTGCTCCCACACCTGATGGATCAAGTTTCTGAATATAGTTTTCAAGAATATCCTCCACTTTTTCTTTAGTGGTGTAAATACCCTGAGAAAAGGCCAAATCATCCACAATTGATTTAATTTCTCTTCTCAGATAACCGTCTGTATCCAGGTTTCCGATGATATATTCTGCAATTTTCACATCTTCATCCGAAATATTCACAAGATGAATTTGCTCCATTAAGTAATCATATAAAGACTGACCTTCTGTCAGAAGACTTTCATTATCAAATTCTTCATCATCAGGAGAGTAGTTGCTGGATGCTGTTTTATAGCTTGGCTCATCATCATAAAGATATTCGTTGACATCGAAATCTGTTTCAATGCTTTCTGTACCCTCACTCTCGTAAGAATCTTCAAGAGAAGAATAATCATCTTCCTTAGAGTCTTCTTTTGCTATTTCCAACGCAGGATTTTCCTCTAACTCTCTTTCCAATTCCTCCTCAAACTCCAGAGTATGAAGCTGAATCAACTTCATCAACTGAATTTGCTGAGGCGCCAGCTTTTGTCCTAATTTGAGCTGTAAGTGTTGTTTAAGCATATCTGTCTTTGTGTTTTAACATACATATTCTACGAATTTAATAAATTTATTTGTAGAATAATAATTTTTAGCACGATTTTTGTAGGATAGATTTCTATAATAAACTATTTTAAATAAACTAAAAAGCCTTAAAAATTACTTTAAGGCTTTTTTATTTTTAGAATTCTGCGTTTTTCGGTGTCCTTGGGAAAGGAATTACATCTCTGATATTGGTCATTCCTGTTACAAAAAGGACTAACCTTTCTAAGCCTAATCCAAATCCTGCATGTGGTACAGAACCGAATTTTCTAGTATCCAAATACCACCAAAGTTCATGTTCATCTACGTGCATCTCAGCCATTTTCTGTTTCAGAACATCCAGTCTCGCTTCTCTTTCGGAACCTCCGATAATTTCTCCGATTCCAGGGAAAAGTACGTCCATTGCCGCAACAGTTTTATTATCATCGTTCAGCTTCATATAGAAAGCCTTGATCTCTTTTGGATAATCAAACAAAACTACCGGGCTTTCAAAATGTTTTTCAACCAGATATCTTTCGTGTTCAGACTGAAGATCGGTTCCCCAGTTTTCAACCGGATAAACGAATTTTCCTTTTTTATTTTCCTTAGAGTTCATTAGGATCTCAATGGCTTCCGTATAAGAAACCCTCTTGAAACGTTTAGCAACAACATTTTCAAGTTTTTCGATCAATCCTTCTTTTGCTCTGTCTTTTTCTGCCTTTCCTTTTTGTTCTTCAGCAAAACGCTTGTCTAAGAACTCCAAATCATCTTTACAGTTATCCAATACGTACTGAATCACATATTTTAGGAAATCTTCCGCCAAATCTATGTTGTCTTCAAGGTTATTGAAAGCAACTTCCGGCTCGATCATCCAGAATTCTGCCAAGTGACGGGTTGTGTTTGAGTTTTCTGCACGGAAAGTAGGTCCGAATGTATAAATTCTTCCCAATCCCATCGCTGCAGTTTCCCCTTCAAGCTGTCCTGAAACCGTTAAATTTGTTTTTCTTCCGAAGAAATCCTGAGAGAAATCGATATCTCCCTGTTCATCTCTTGGGATATTATTTAGATCAAAGTTCGTAACTCCAAACATTTCTCCTGCTCCTTCTGCATCCGCTCCTGTAATTACAGGGGTATTGATGTAAAAGAACTGGTTTTGGTTAAAGAATGAATGCACTGCAAAACTCACCGCATGACGCACTCTGAAAACCGCTCCGAATAAGTTAGTTCTGAATCTCAAGTGAGCCTGCTCTCTCAATGTTTCCAATGAATGCTTTTTAGGCTGAAGAATCGTCTTATCTCTTTCTTCAGTAAAATTATCTCCTAAAATGATAATCTTTTTGGCAATAATCTCTACCGTTTGTCCAGCTCCCTGACTTTCCACGACTTCACCTACCACTTTCAAAGAAGCCGCAGTACTGATTTTATTAATAATCTCTTCGTCGAAATTTTCGAAATCAACAACTATTTGCAAATTATTAATCGTAGAACCATCATTAAGCGCGATGAAGCGATTTGAACGGAACGCTCTTACCCAACCGTAAACCGTAATGTCATGATGTAATACTTTCTTGTAATCCTGTAGGATTTCCTTAATTGTCTGCTTTTTCATTTGTTGATTAAAATTTTGTATAAAAATTAATGTCTGCAAAGTTACAAAAAAACAGCGCAATTTGATGATTACACTGCCTTAATTAAAAAAATGATCTATCAACTATTTAACCAAATAACTATGCTTTAAATACAATCAATTAAAAAAAATCGATTTTTTTCTCTGTTTTCCGTTCCGAATTTTCCACGCATGGTAAGAGCTCGGAACATCATACTGCCATTTTGGAAGAAGTAAAACAATAAGGATAACGTCAATATGAGAAATAAAACCTAGTATAACTGTTAGATAAAAAGCCCAACCTGCCTGTTGAAATCCAATTAAATAAGTAAAGGCAATCACCAGACTTAAACCCCACATTTTCGACAAAAAAGCATGAGTACAGGTTTCCTTACCGAATTTCAGAATACTTACAACATAGCACAAACCTTCCATTATCAGGATCAAAAGAATTCCTTTCCATTCGCTTTTTATCAATTCTGGATTCAGAAAATAAGCCGCAAATCCCAGCGAAAGCCAGAAAATTAAATCAGTCTGACTATCTAATCTTCTTAATTTTTCGGAAGAAACTCCAATTTTTCGGGCAATAATCCCGTCAAAAATATCTGTTAACAATCCGAGGTACATTAAAGTGAGAAGTAAGAATCGTGATTCTACACCTTGAAAATAAGCCAACAAGAGAATGATTGGTGCAAGAAGAAATCTTATGCTAATTAAAAAATAAGGTATTGTTTTCATGATTTTAAAAATTAATTATAGGTAAACTTCTTTTTCCATTTTTGTTCCAAAGACCAAGTTGCAGCCCTTTCAATTTTTTAGAGGTATTCACTAAACCGATCTGTAGTCCTTTTACTTCTTCACCAGAATTATATCCGCCAATCTGTATTCCTCTTACCATTTCAGCACTATTGAAAACTGAGAAACTCATTCCATTGAGCTCCTTTGAATAGACACCCAATAAAGAGGCAAAAATCCCATTTCCTTTTTCAATATAAGTTGTAAATAGGGTACCCGAAATACCATTCATCGTATGACCATAATTGTAAAGGGAAATACTCATCCCGTTATGGCTCACTCCTCGCAAGTATCCCGCAGCAGAAATATTAAGTCCGTTAATCTTTATAAATTCTGCATTTTCGCCTTTTGCTGGATCGTAAAACATCCACAATAAAAATCCTAAAGCATTAACATCTATATTTAATCCATTCACTTTTTGGAGCAATTTTATATTTTGTCCTTTAATAATATGTTCAGAATCAAAACCCAATCCGATCGCTAATCCATTAACTTTATCAATTTTATTATTCAAAGGAGTTAAAGCAACCAGTCTCGTTTTTTGCATTTTCAGGCTGTCTTGAGCGTGAAAAAAATTAATTACCAAAAAGCTCATTATTAATAAAATCCTTGTTCTCATAATTCAATTTTTTTAAATCATGGTTCAAAATTATTCGCGAAAAACACAAACTCGAATGCGAAAAAAAATTAAAATAAATAAGTACATTTGTGAAAATCACAAAACTATGCATCAGGAAAGCTTGCTAAGGGAAATTAGAAAGAAAATCGGCAGCAAATCGCTGAATGATGAGATTGCCAATATTCTGAATATAAGCTATGATGCTGCCCACAGAAGAACTTCACAGAAGGCAAAATTCAGTTTTGAAGAAGCTTTGGAACTGGCGAAATATTATCAGATTTCTTTAGATCAGTTTCTCACTTCCAACCATCAGATCCTGGTTCAGAAAACTTCAGCAGTTACCAAAACGGAAGATTTACGGTCTTTTTTTCAGAATAACCTCAGTATTTTTGAAAATTTACCGCTTTCCGATAAGATAACTATTTATTATTCCGCGAAAGACATTCCGTTTTTCTATACCCTTTCGGATACCTTATTTTCCCGATTCAAAATATATGTATGGATGAATCTGCTGAATGCAAAACAGGTTTTTATTCCTTTTCTGGAGTTTTCGCCTCCTCATTTTGAAGCTGACACTCAAAAATTAAGACAAAAATATGAAGAACAGCATGTAGTGGAATTATGGAATGACATGACAGTCTCCAGTATTTTACAACAGATCTTATTTTATTACGAAACCAGGCTTTTGAAAAAAAATGAAGCACAAATCATTCTACAGGAGCTGAATGAATTAATTGAGTTTATTGAGAAAAAAACTGAAAACAATCCGAAATTTCATCTCTATGAAAACGAGCTGATGCATCTTTCCAATGACATCTTTTTTCATCACCCTCAACAGTCACTTTTTGCTTTACCAACGAATATGTTCGGCTATATTTTGATGAATGATGCTAAAACCTGCAACGAAACGCTAAATTATTTTGAGCATCAAATCAAAAATTCAAAATCACTGAACACTTCAGGAAATCGCGATAGGAAAATATTTTTCAATAAAATGTACCAGCAAATTGAAAATTTAACCCAAAAACTATAATATGAAAAGCCTTCGTCATGGTGAATTTTTTGGACAGACCAACGATACCATCAGTTTCGATGGTATCACCATTACGGATACAGAATACACCCATCCTTTTGTTGACTGGCATTATCATGAAAACCCTTATTTTACGTTTCTGCTACAGGGAAATATGACAGAAGGCAACAAAAAAGAAATATATGATTGCTCAGCAGGAACACTACTTTATCATCATTGGGAAGATGCACATTACAATATAAAACCAAATGTTTTTACCCGTGGATTTCATATCGAAATTACAAAAGAATGGTTTGAAAAATTTCAGCTTTCTAAAGATTTAACTGAAGGCAGTTTTACTATTAAAAATCCCGCTTCAAAATTACTAATTCATCAGATTTTTAAGGAAAGTAAACTTACTGATAATACATTCGAATTGAATATTCATAAGCTTTTGCTGAATGTTTTCGATCATTTATCCCATCAAAAGAAAAATCCAGAGAAAAGACCGCTTTGGGTAAAACACATTGATGAAATTTTGCATGAACATTTCACAGAAAAATTGAATTTAGCTGAGCTTTCCCAAACATTAAATATTCACCCAATGCATTTAAGCAGGGACTTTCATAAATATTTCCAATGTAATCTGGGAGAATATCTGAGAAAATTAAAGATTGAAAGATCCCTGCAACTTTTGAATGAATTTGAGTCTTTATCGGAAGTAGCATTGGAATGCGGATTTTCAGATCAGAGTCATTTTATCCGTTGTTTTAAGGAAAATATAGGAATTACACCTTTGCAATACCGAAAGATCTTGAAATGATCTTCTCATTTTGGTAATTCTGATGAAGAATCCATTATAATAATCGAAAAGATTCTTACTCCGTTCAGAATGACAGCACGCATTAGCAGTATATAATAAAAGGAAAATTAAAAATGTTAATTTCGTTCTATTTTTTCTAAAAGCTGATATCTATTTTTGTTAAGATAAAATTGACAATGAAGCCCATCATCTTATTTCTTTTAATTCTAATTTCAGGTTTGTCTTCTGGACAAACTTCAAACATTATTGAGCCTGAGAAAATTGAAAACTCTGTTCAGAAAAACAATTTGAACAAAATTATGTTTTTGGACAAAGTCATTCCTCTAGAAAATATAAAAGAACGTGATTTCCTAAAAACCATGACCTTTCAGGAGGATAAAGATTTTGATATTCGTGTCTTCCTCAGTAATTCACTGGTCAATTATTTACATCAGCTCGAACCTCATTTCCCTGTGGATGAACTCTTGAAAAACGGGAATTATCAATTTAATTTCATCGTTGACGGAAAACTAATATATATTGAAAATCTAAATCCGGGGGCAGGAATTGCAGAAAACAAAAAAATCAAAACAAATTTTAGAATTCCTTTTATAAGCACAACAAACGAAGATTCCTGGGGGAGATATTTATGGATGCGGTTTTATCTTGCAAACGGTGGAATTGATGTGCTAGAACCTGGAAATCATATCCTGAAAGTTGAAATCAAACCTTATTTAAAAACATCAGCCTTGAAAGTAGGAAATGTAATCGCTCAAGGAGAAATCCAATTAATCATTCCTAAAAAAGACATTTCTGAGCAACAAATTGCAGTCCAGAAAATCAAACCCGGAAGTGGTTGGAAAGTTTCTGAAGAGAAGTTCAGTACTGAACGAATAAGAACTTTAAATCAAAAAATAGCAGAAAACAGGTTTCGGGATATTACCGGAATTGTTGTGATTAAAGATGAGAAACTGCTGTTGGAGGAATATTTTAACGGGTACAAAAGAGACAGTTTAAATGATACCCGTTCTGTGGGAAAATCTTTTTCATCCGCATTAATGGGAATGGCGATAAAAGATGGTTTTATTAAAAGTGAAAATCAAAGTCTGAAAGATTTTTATAATGTAAGGCAATTCAATAATTATTCATCTAAAAAAGATAGCGTTACCATTAAAAGTTTACTCACCATGAGTTCTGCTTTTAACGGCAATGATGAAGATTACGAATCTCCCGGAAATGAAGAAAATATGTATCCGACCGACAACTGGATAAAGTTTGTTCTCGATCTTCCCATGACCGGAAACAAAATCGGAGAAAACTGGAGTTATTTTACTGCAGGAGTAGTTTTAATAGGCGATATTCTGGATAAATCTATTCCAAACGGACTGGAACATTATGCTGATAAAAAACTTTTTCAACCGCTCGGAATTAAAGAATACAAATGGCAATTCACCCCACAGCATAAACCTTCTTTAGCCGGAGGACTAAGGATGAAAGCTTTAGATTTTGCCAAATTCGGACAGCTTTACAAAAACAACGGAGTCTGGAATGGAAAACAAATTTTAGATCAAGCATGGATTAAAAAATCTTTCACCAATTATTTTTCAGACAATAAAACTTTTGAAGGTTACGGATATCTGTTCTGGAGAAAAATGTATAAAGTCGGCAACAAAGAATTAGAAGCCTATCAGTCTAGTGGAAATGGAGGAAATAAAATTATCATTTTTACAGAAATACCAGTAGTGATAGTTATTACAGCAAAAGCCTATAATAAACCTTACGCCCATTCTCAAGCCGATAAAATTGTACAGGATTATTTATTACCCTCAATTTATAAGTAAATTAGTAATAAACAATAAAGTATATGAAAAGTGAATGTCAACAGGAAATTGATCATTACAAAAGAAAAATAATTATTCGTCTTTCTTAGAAGGAACTAAAAAAACATCAATAAGACCTTCAGGAAGTTCCATTTTAATAAATCTTTCTTCTCTGTTCACTTCAAGAATCCAGTCTTTGATGATAGGAATCACCACTTCTTTTCCGTCAAGATTGGTAATGAAATACACTTGTGCTGTCTGATCGTTTACAGATCTGATCACACCACAGTCATTTCCATTTTCATCGAAGATATTGTATCCGATGATTTCGTGGTAATAAAATTGCTTTCCTGAAAGTTTTGGTAATGAGGTCAGCGGCAAATATACATTTTTACCCAAAGACTGATCCACCAAGGCTTCTGTAGAGTTTTTAAAAGCAATGTTAAGAGCATCCAATTTGCTCCATGATGATTTAGCAATAAAAAAAGGAACCAATAATCCGTTGATTTCAACGAATATTGATTCCAGTTTATTGTAAAGCTCGGGTTGGTCTGTATCCAGTTTAAGGATTACATTTCCCGCAAGTCCATGTCTGCGTGTGATTTTTCCTAATAAATAGCAATCTTCTTTACGCATACAGGAGTTTTCTTAAGCTTCAGTGTTTTCTTCTGTAGATTCAGCAGCAGCTTCTCCTTCTGTAGCAACTTCTTCAGCAGGTGCATTAGCAGCCTCTTCAGCAGCTTTAGCATCAGCCTCAGCTTGTGCAGCAGCAGCGATTCTAGCTTCATTTACTTTTACTTCAGCTTCTAAAGCAGCTTTCCTAGCATCAGCTTTAGCAGTAGCTAAACCTTCTACTTTACCTTGTACTTTAGATTCTTTAGCCTCAACCCAAGCAGCGAATCTCTTCTCAGCTTCAGCCTCGTCAAAAGCACCTTTAGCAACACCACCTTGTAAGTGTTTTTTGTAAAGCGCACCTTTGTAAGAAAGGATAGCTCTTGCAGTATCAGTTGGCTGAGCACCGTTGTTTAACCACTTCACAGCAGAATCAACGTTCAAATCGATAGTTGCAGGGTTAGTAATTGGGTTGTAAGTTCCTAGTTTTTCGATGAATCTACCATCTCTTCTTGATCTAGAATCTGCAACCACGATGTGGAAGAAAGGTCTCCCTTTTGATCCGTGTCTTTGTAATCTGATTTTTACTGACATAATGTTTGAATTTTAAGGGAACTCGTCCCAGTTAAATATTTAAGAGTGCAAAGATAAACAAAATTTTCAATTCAAGAGTCTGAAACTAAGATATTTTTACATCTTTCTTAATAAAATAAAATGAAAGGCAATACTGTTGAGAGAATTACGGAAATAAAAACAGCCAAAAATACAATAAGATTGTCTCTGGTTTTTCCTGTGATCAATCGTATTACCCAATAATTTACAATATAGAGAGGAATTAATAAAAGAAACGAAGCTTCGTGCATTATTGAAACCAAATCTCCTAATACCAGGATCCCGATAAATGTTGATATTAAAATCCCCAAAAGGCTTCTGTAAATAGTTCTTTTGTCGATTGTATTATTTTCTTTGTGGGATGAAAATTGATAATACTTTTCGATAATGAAATGTTCCAATTCCCTTTTAGTAAGAATATCAGATGAAATATTACACTCAATAACATTAAAATTATCTCCTTTCTGAACTCTATTATGAACCTCAAAAGAAATTCTTCCTTTTTCTTTAATTAAAGCAGTCCTGAAGTTAGCTTTCTTTACAAATTCATTATAATCGAATTTCTGACTGATTGCCTCTCGCATTTCATCATTGATCTTCCCTGTATGCTCTACCATCGAAAGATAGGCAACGATTAAATCTTCTTCGCTATAATTCCTGTAAATATTTTTCATTTCAAATTTGTCCCATGTAGAAAAGTCCTAGGCATTTCTGGTTTTCGTCAATTGTCAGAGATTCTTTAAGATGATCTACAATTTTCGGAGAACTCCAGTAGCAGCCAATTCCATTAGCTGTACAGGTAAGATACATATTCTGAACCGCCATAGAAACTGCTGCAATTTCTTCCCATTCCGGAACCATACCGCTAAAATTAACTACAATAGAAATAACAGCATTAGCTTTATTGATTTTAAAACCAATATCGTTATATTTTTTTTCCAGAAAAAGTTGTTCGGGTTGAGTTGCCTTGTAAATAGATTGCATTTCTAAGGCCAGTTTGGCTTTTTCCTCTCCTTTAAATATTTTAAAACGCCAAGGTTTTGTACGCTTGTGATTGGGAGCCAGCGTTGCTGAATGTAAAATCTCATCAATAATTTCCTGAGAAATTTCATTTTCATTATAATCTTTTGGAAAGATACTTCTTCTTTGCTCTATGATTTCTTTTAAAACTTCTGCTTTATTCATGAAGCAAAATTACAACATGAAACTCAATATCTTTTAATTGTTCTAAATTAAATTTTAAATGATTTTAAATCGTTAATTTAAATTTGCTTTTAAGGTTGTTTGTCATTCTGACGAAGGAAGAATCTCAGCAATAGGAATAGATTCTTCGTTACGCTTCGCTCCACTCAGAATGACAGTGAGGAGACATTATAAAACTTCAATAATCTCCTGATGAATTTTATTTAATGTAAAATCATCGCCGGATTTCATGCCCATCATTTTTTTAGCCATCGGACTTTCCGGGGAAATCGCATAAAAACGATCACCCTCAAAGAAAAACTCACCCAGTGAAACCGAAATATAAAAACGGGCTTTATTGGTAATCACCAGAGAACCCAGCTGTATACGTTCAGTAGAATTTGTTAAAACCTTCGCCATATTTCTTCTCAAATCATTCAAAGCTCCAAGCTGTCTTTGCATCTGGTAGATTTCCTCCTGCATTTCTTCTCTCATACTGTCATATTTCGGAGTTTTTTTGATATCGCGACTTGCTTCCTGGGTAAATTCAATGAAGTTTTTAAGCTTCTCAATCTTTTCAGCAATCACGCTTTTCACATAATTTCTTATGTCATTTTTCTCAAATACTATCTTCTCCATACATCGAATCTTTATATAAAGATAATATTTTTATATAAAAAAGCCTTGTAATTTTTTTTACAAGGCTTTTGATTTTATTTTTCCACTAATTTCTTCAGATTGTCCAATCCCTCTCCATAAGACTTACCCATATTATAATCCATCATCGGTCTCATTATTTTCATCATAGGATCCTGTTCAGTGTCCATACTCCAGGTTACTTTTGTAGCATTTCCTTCAGACGTTAAAATAATATCTGAAGTAGCCTGTCCTTCGAATGGTTTTTTAAAGATCATTTCCGTTTTCTGCTTTTGATTCGGAATCAACTCTTTAATTTCCTGACAGCCCGCTCCGGCATGTTCATTCTGGCTATCCCAACAATATTTATCCCCTACTTCCCCCGCATTACCGGTATAAGTAAGCGTTATATTCTTATCTAATTTCAGCCAGGGATTCCATTGGTTAAAAGCTTTCATAGAGCTTACCTGCTCCCATACTTTTTCTTTTGGGGCATTAATGACGACAGATTTTTCATAATGATAAGTTTTGCCAAAAACCAGTATGGCAATCACAGCATACACTAGAATCAGAAGGATAATTACCCCTAGAATTTTTAAAATTGTTTTCATAGTCTAATTTATTTAAAGTTAAAATTTCCAAACGTTAAGCTGTTGCCAAAAGTAGTCATTCCACCTTCATTTTAACTTCGCCTATGACAAGATTAATAAAGATAAACAATTTTGTCACATCTTTTTATTCAGGCATCATTTTTGAGCAATTCCCTCACAAATCACTATGATTCCTTACATTTACAATTATTAAAAATCGAAAAATGAATATTTTAACAGGACATTTTAACACACCATATCATTCCGCACCGTTCAATGCCATCAAAAACGAAGATTATCTTCCGGCTTTTAAAGAATTAATTCAAAAATCTGAAGAAGAAATCAATGCGATTGTCAGCAATCCTGAAGAGCCAACTTTTGCAAACGTCATTGAAGCATTAGCATATTCCGGTGAACAGCTTGATGTGGTTTCCAATATATTTTTTAATCTGAATTCTGCTGAGACAAGTGATGAACTACAGCAAATTGCTCAGGAGGTTTCTCCAATCTTAACGGAATATTCGTCAAAAATCTCTCAAAACGAAGCTTTATTTAATAAAATTAAAAAAGTGTATGATGAAAGGGATAAGTATAATCTGAATGAAGAGCAGGAAATGCTTTTAAATGAAACCTACAAAGGTTTTGTAAGAAGCGGAGCTTTACTAAATGAAGAAGACAAGGAAAAATTAAAGAAAATCAGCATGGATTTATCTTTAAAATCGCTTCAGTTCGGGCAGAATGTATTGGCTTCAACGAATAATTATTTTAAACATATTACCAACAAAGAGGATTTGGCAGGAATTCCAGACGCCATCCTGGAACAATATGCTGAAGAAGCGAAAGAAAGAAACCTTCGAGGTTGGGTCGTTACCTTACAATATCCAAGCTACATTCCTTTCATGACCTATGCGGAAAACCGCGAGCTGAGAAAAGAAATCGCTTTGGCAAATGGTAAAAAATCTTTTGACGGCGGCGAATTTGACAATCAGAATTTAATTAAAGAGCTTCTGAGTTTAAAACAGCAAAAAGCTGAATTATTAGGGTATGCTAATTATGCAGACTATGTTTTGGAGGAAAGAATGGCCAAATCCCCATCAAAAGTTATTGACTTTTTAAATGAATTGTTAGTGAAAGCAAAACCTTATGCAGACAAAGAAATTGAGGAGTTAAAATCTTTGGCAAAAGCAGATGGGATTGATGAAATGCAGTCGTATGACCATGCTTTTTATGCTGAAAAGCTTCGTAAAGCAAAATATGATCTGAATGATGAAGAATTAAAGCCATATTTTCCTTTAAATCAAGTGCAGGATGCTGTTTTTGGATTGGCACACCAACTTTTCGGATTGACTTTTGAGGAAAGAAATGATATTCCAAAGTATCACGAAGATGTAAAAGTGTATGAAGTAAAAGAAAATGGGGATTATAAATCTTTACTGTACGTCGATTATTTTCCGAGAAAGGGCAAAAGAGCCGGAGCCTGGATGACCAGCTATAAAAATCAGTATAAAAAAGATGGTGAAAACTCACGTCCGCATATTTCTATTGTTTGTAATTTCAGCAAACCAACAAAGGATACACCGAGCTTGCTAACATTCCAGGAAGTAACTACTTTGTTCCACGAATTCGGTCATGCTCTTCACGGAATGTTGGCTAACACACAATATCCTACTCTTTCCGGAGCTTCTGTGAAATGGGATTTTGTGGAATTACCTTCTCAGTTCCTGGAAAATTTCTGTTATGAGCCAGAGTTCTTAAAAACTTTCGCAAAACATTATAAAACCGGCGAAACTCTTCCTGATGAAAAAATCGAGAAGATAGAACATTCAAAAAATTTCATGGAAGGTTACCAGACTTTGAGACAGCTTGGTTTCGGATTGCTGGATATGAATTATCATACAAAGGTGGCAGAACTGGAGAACAAAACCGTAAAACAGTTTGAGGATGAGTACACAAAAGCAACACAATTGTATCCTACCAATCCTGAAACAGCAATGAGTCCTAGTTTTTCCCATATCTTCCAGGGTGGCTATTCTGCAGGATATTATTCTTACAAATGGGCGGAAGTTCTGGATGCCGATGCTTTCCAGTATTTTAAAGAAAACGGAATTTTCAATCCCGAGATTGCAGCAAAATACAAAGTTCTGCTTTCTTCCGGTGGTACAAAAGATCCTATGGAATTGTATAAAAGTTTCAGAGGAAGTGAGCCAAAAGTGGAGAGTTTATTAAAGAGAGCGTTTGGGTAAAAAGAATATTAAAAACCATTAAGATCTTGATTAAAGCTTAATGGTTTTTATTTTTATAAAATATCAATAATTTGGTAAAAACTTTCCAACCATGATATTTAAAATTCTCATACTATTTTATTCATTTAAAATGCTGAACAAATGCAAATTTGAAGAAGAAATAAAAATATCAAAACAAAATATTTAATGAAAGATAGTTTATTGTATACTGGCAAGAAAACGACATATGAAATTATAGAAACAAGGAAGAACTTTATCATTTTTGAGTATTGGTATAATGAAGGTAGAAATATTTGCACAGAAATTTTAGAAAAAGAATAACTAAAAAACATTTTTTATCTTTCCCAAATTAAAAATTTAATAACCGACACCTTGAAGAAAATTATCTTTACTTTTTTTATTTTCCTATTAAGCGTTAATACTTATCGTTCACAAGAATTAAAAAATAACATAGAATTTGGTTTAATAGGAAATTTAGGATTTTTACATGTTGGCTACACACGATCTGTTTTTAATTTTTCTAATTTTTCTGTTAATACAGGTCTGAAAGTTGGTTACGTTCCCAGTTCCGGCGATGAAGAGACGGAAAATCCTCAGAATTCTGTTCCAAATTTTATACATTTGAACCTTCCTGTTGAATTTTTATGGAAATTTCACAGATCAAACAATATTGGAATTGGTGCAAGCTATTCAAAAATTTTCGTAGGATCAAGTGAATATGGCAATCGCCCAAAAACAAATTACAACAGGGTTTTAGGGGAAATGAGTTACAGCCATATTCTTAGCTGGAGTGAAAATAGCGATGATACAACCTGGATCAGGCTTGCTTTCACCCCGATGCTTCATGACGATCATGCAGATGATGTACAGAATCTTCCCGTTCGATTGTCATTTATTTATAATTTTTAGTTACAGTAATGAGCACAATAACAAAAAGACTCCAAAACATAAAAAAGCTCCAAGCCAAAAGATGGGATAACGAAGAAGAGCATTGGGATAAGATCAACGAACTTTTAATCACCGAGCTGGATGAAATTTTACTGATCGAACCTGAAAATACAGTGGCTTTAATTAATCTGGGGACTATTTATTCTGATCTGGGAGAAAATGAAAAAGCAATGTATTATTTAAAACAAGCATTAAACTTAGGTTCTGAAGATAAAAATCTTTACATCAATCTTGCTATTGTTATGGTTGGTATGGGAATGCATGCAGAAGAATATCACGAATATCTTGAAATTGCAGAGGATAAAGAAGAAGACCAGCTTACTTTTACAGCCTATTTTGATCCACAATCATATTAATATATTAATAGTAATCTAAAAAAAATCATGTTACTAGCCATTCTCCTTCCTTTTTTATCTTTCATCGTTCGTGGCAAAATTTTCACAGGAATTATTTGTCTGATATTGCAAATCACGTTAATAGGTTGGCTTCCTGCTGCAATTTGGGCCGTTTTATCTTTACATAACGAAAGAGCAGACAAACGAGCCGACAGACTCATTCGTGCGATGAAGGAAAATAAAAAATAATTTCTTTTTAAACGTAGCTAATCGATCTGTTATAGACAATTGAGAAAATATTTATGAAATAATCCCATATCTTAATTTAATGTCATTTTTTTCGTTACCTTAGAGTAGAAAATGTTGAAAAACTAGGCATTACATAAGATTATGGCAGAAGAACTTTTTTTTATAAAACCTAATCCTGTTGTTGCAAAAATCAATTTGTATAATAAGCTCTGCAATGAAGAGGGGGATTTTCTGCGTTTTCTAAATGGGGATAAAAAAACAAGCCTTGAACTCATAAAAAATAAGCTTCAGGATTCTATCGAAACCCTCAGTCCGGAGGAGCTTCGGCAGCTTTTTGACTGGTTTAAATTTCAATATAATTCAGTTTCTGTCAATGGAAGTCTGAGTAATGATGAAGTAAAAACCCAGCTCTACATCAATGGGATTGATTTGTTTCATGAAATTCCATCTGATCTTACCCAAACATTTGGCAGCATTCTCAATGATTATGAAAAAGTAAATCAAATTCACCTTCAATACCTTTCAGATGCAGAAAAGTTTAACAAGTTTTTACTCTATGCTCTTTTCTACACAAGTTTTGCTCTTGAAGACGACAGTGAGAAACGTATTTTGACTGAATATTTGAAATCACAGCATCCTTCAATTTACGAATCAGCACAATCCGTATTTAAAGAAAAAATAAACCAAACCGGTTTTACAGAAAATTTAAATACTAAAGGAATTATATTATTTGATAATTTCTCTGAGCTGTATGATTCAACAAAATTTTACAAAGGTTCCATCATTCAGATTACAGATGTCTAAAAAATGACCGGAAGAAAAACTCTCCCGGTCAATTATATTAAACTAATAAGTTTTAAAACTCTTTTTCAGCGACGACTTTATTTCTGGCTTTTGCTAACATTGGAATAGAAATGAGCCCCATTACCAACATAATTACAATCTGTAACGGTAAAGAAATAAAAGAATAGGTTAATCCTACTTCCCCTCCCAGTTGCCCGCTTTTTCCCATTGAAATGAACAAAGCCATAAAACCATACTTCATAGCCAGGTTAAAAGCACCAATTCCGCCACTTGCAGGAATGATCATCCCGAACGTTCCTACTACGAGAATCAAAAAACCATCATCGAAAGTAAAGTTTGAAGTTTCCGGAAGTGCAAAACATACAAGAAATGCCGCAAAATAATAAGAAACCCAAATTCCTATGGTATAAAGGATAAATTTTCCTTTTTGTCTTAATTTAAATATTGAGGTTAAACCTTTAAGAATTCCTCTCCCGAAATTGATCAGTTTTTCTTTTTTATATCTATAGAAAAGAAGTAAGCCTATTAAAGCCAATATAGCAATAGCTATTTTTAAATATAAGTAGAAAAAATCAAAATTATTGACACCTAATTTAATCATTTGCTTTTCAAAAAAATTAGGAACGAACTTATCTTTTTCGACCTTTCTATCCATAACAAAATGGTAGAATGATAAAATTGTCTGAAATTTAAAAATAGCCGTCAATGCTAAAAAAGCAAGCATACAAACCAAATCCACCACTCTTTCCAGAATAATCGTCCCAAAAGACTGATCAACGGGAACTTTTTCTACCCCATACAGGGCAGTTGATCTAGCCACTTCCCCACTTCTGGGAATGGTAAGGTTCATTAAATACCCAAATGAAATTGACCACAATGAATTGGAATTTGAGATCTGATGTCCCATGGGTTCCAGCATCAGATTCCAACGGATTGCTCTAAACCAATAGGCAGCAATTCCAAAGCAGGCGGCAAATAAAACCCACCAGTAGTTTGCTTTGGAAATCGATTTTTTAAAAGATGTGTAATCAAAATCTTTAAGAGCCAGCCATAAAAAAAAGCCTGCAATCGCAAGCGAAATTATTATGGTGAATAATGATTTTAAAGGATTTTTTACTTTTTTCTCCATCAGATTATGTCAAAAGATTGGTCTTTTCGTCCGGGAAAACAATTTTCGGCTGGAAATCTTTGGCTTCTTCGGGAGTCATCTGTGCGTAGGCAATAATGATAATAATATCATCTTTCTGTACCTTTCTTGCAGCAGGACCATTCAGACAAACTTCACCTGATTTTCTTTTTCCTTTAATAACATACGTATCGAAACGCTCTCCGTTATTCACATTCACGATATACACTCTTTCGCCCACTACCAATCCGGCAGCTTCAATAAGCTCTTCATCTATCGTAATACTCCCAATATAATTAAGGTCTGAAGCCGTAACTCTTACCCTGTGAATCTTAGACTTAAAAACTTCTATTAACATGATGCAAATTTATTAATAAAAATTCAGAAAACAGCCTTTTAAAATGATTTTAAAACTAGCAGATATACAGGAGTTTAATTTTAAAAAAAATATTTTTTTTGAATTTTAATTAACAAATATTCAAACATATTCTCAAAAACATTGAGACTTTATCTTAAATTTAGGATTTAATAAATACATGAAATAAAATATCGATTTTGCTAAAGTCAATATACATAAGCAATTGGCACGATTTTAGTAACGGCTAACGTAGATTTTTCGTGAAATGTTAAATTATGATATTTTAATCATTTTCATTGAATTTCAAAAAAATTGCACAATATTTAATAAAAAAATTGCACAATTAGAAAATAGTATTATATTTGCTATAATAACGAACTAACTTTAATATTAAAAATTATGAACAAGTCTGAATTAATCGACGCAATTGCAAAAGATGCAGGAATTACTAAAGTTGCAGCAAAAGCTGCTTTAGAATCATTCATCGGTAATGTAACTTCTACTCTAAAGAAAAAAGACGGAAAAGTTTCTTTAGTAGGTTTCGGAACATTCTCTGTAGCTGAAAGAGCTGCTAGACAAGGTATCAACCCTGCAACTAAAAAACCAATCAAAATTGCTGCTAAGAAAGTTGCTAAGTTCAAAGCTGGAGCTGACTTATCTAACGCAGTTTCTGGTGCTAAGAAAAAATAATCATTCAGATTAAAAAATCAGAGGCTGTTTCGATTGAAACAGCCTTTTTTATATGTATTGAGATGCTTCACATTCGTTCAGCATGACAAACAAAAAATGCTAATTTAACTTAAAAACAGGTAATGTCATGCTGAGCGAGGCCGAAGCATCTTTAAATTATAACATTCACGGAGCCAATCTTACTATTTTCCAATCCAAATCCTCCAAAGTATAAACAATTCTGTCATGAAGTCGGTTGGGTCTTCCCTGCCAGAATTCTACTTCATAAGGTTTCGCAATATAACCTCCCCAGTTTTCAGGTCTTGGAACTTCAGTATTTTCGTATTTCGCTTCTAAATCTTTCAATTTTTCTTCCAAAAACTCCCTGTTCGGAATTTCCTGACTTTGTGGAGAGACCACTGCTCCAAGCTGACTTCCTTTAGGTCTTGAATGAAAATATCCGTCACTAAGGTTTTCTGCAATTTTTTCCAATTCAGCTTTAATGATAATCTGTCTTTCCAATCCCGGCCAGAAAAAATGAAGACAGGCTTTATGCGTTCTTTCTATTGATTTTCCTTTTTTACTATCATAGTTTGTATAAAAAATAAACCCTTCGTAGGTATATGACTTCAGCAAAACCATTCTTGTACGCGGGCATCCGTCATCTTCCACTGTAGAAATCGCCATAGCATTAGCTTCAGAAATACTCGGAGTTTCACTCGCTTCCAGATACCAATCTCTGAATTGTTCGATGGGATTTGATTTAATCTCACTTTCAATAAGTTGGGATTTCTCGTACACTTTTCTCTTATGGTGCAGGTTTTCCATAAATATTTTTATTAAATTTGAGTATGAATTACTCTTACAAAGGTAAAATATTAATTTCCACACCTGATATTTCCGGTGACATTTTTTCAAGATCAGTAGTCCTTATTATTGAGCATAACGAAAATGGTGCATTTGGGTTGATTCTGAATAAAAAAAACAGCCAGATGAGCGGTAAATTTAAAAGTCTTTTTGATTTTCCTATTGAAGTTTATGACGGCGGACCTGTAGAAAATGACAAAGTTTTCTTCATTGTAAAAGGAAAAAAAGTAACGGAAGTATTTTCTGAAATAACGGATGAATTTTACCTTACCGAAGATATTGAAAACATCATGAGTGCTATTCTCAGTAATGAATTAAAGATCGAAGATATAAAAATATTTTCGGGATATTCCGGATGGACTGCTCAACAATTGGATAATGAGGTTATCAAAAAGCTTTGGACAGTGGTAGAAATCTACAATCTTGATTATAC
Source organism: Chryseobacterium sp. (assembly GCA_039594975.1). Taxonomy (GTDB): domain Bacteria; phylum Bacteroidota; class Bacteroidia; order Flavobacteriales; family Weeksellaceae; genus Chryseobacterium. The sequence continues at coordinate 33,224 of JBCNMJ010000020.1, forward strand.
GTTACCTAATGACCAGACCCTTTGGAAATCGATCATGCAAAATCTGGGTGGAGAATATTTGCTTTGGGCAAACTCACCTGAAGACATCTCTTTAAATTGATGTTCTTTTTCTATAATCAGTGATTTAACAAACTTTAAGATTGTTTTAACCAATTTTTAGGAAAGAATTGCCGTTATTTGATAAATCAAAAATCACAGCATGAAAGGAACTAAACTACTTATTGTATCTCTCTTTTCTACAGTATTTTTATCTTTTACTCCTGTCAATAAAAAATATATTGTCATAGATCCCGGACATGGCGGAAATGATCTGGGAGTTAACCTTAACGGTCAATTTGAAAAAGAAATCACACTTACTATCGCCAAAGAAATCAAAACGATTATTGATTCTCAGGATAGATATGAAGTGATTTTAACCAGAGATTCTGATACCGACAGCCAACTTAAAGAAAGAACAGACTTAATTAATAAACTGACTCCTGAAATGGTAATTTCTTTGCATGTGAACGGAAGCCCGCAAAAGGAATCCACACAGCAAGGACAGGAAATCTATTTTCAAAATTCGGATTCTTCAAAAATACTCGCTGAAAGAATATCTCAAAAATTCACTTCCAGTAAAGTAATAGGCGAACGCAATCTTCATATACTAAGAGAAAGCAAATCTCCGACTGTATTGGTAGAGCTTGGATTCATCAATAATTCAAAAGACAGAGCTTATATGACCAGCAGAGAAAGTCAAAAAGAAATCGTACAAAAATTTGTTGAGGTCATCAACGAATCTAAATAAAAAACAATTTCTGATTTACTCAGAATAAAACCCGGTAAAGGACTTTGGAACTTTGTTGTTTACCGGGTTTGCCAATTTTTTAAAAACTTTCTTTCCAGCTTTCCACCCATTCTAAAAAACGGGAAACTTCAAAAGTCTTATTTCTTATTTTACCTACAGAAAATATACCTTTTTCTTCGGAAATCATTAAAATTTCTTCAGCTTTCTGGGATTCAAAGGCGATAATCTCGTGTTCCTGAATATCTGCAAGGTTATTTTTATGCAAAAAAGTAACGAAATTTTCCATTAAAGGAGAAATGTAAGCACCTTCCGTCTGTTTCGGAACTTTAATAGCATCACCTTCCAAAAACAAAAGATTCCCCGATGTGGTACGTGCAATTCTTTTATTAGGATTCAAAAGAATAACATCATCCAGATCATTTTCCTGGGCATAAATTTCGCCATAGATATTTTCCGGAGAATGAACCCTGATATTGCTTAAAAGGTTATTATTTACGTTGATTTCCTTAATCAGATCCAATTCCAAAGGCCTCTTATTAACAGCTAGAACATCATCCGTTTTTGTAACATCGTAGAAGTAAGATATGCTAGATTTAGACAGCGTAAGTCCGTCATTATTTCTGAATACCTGGAAGTTGATGATCCCATTCTGTATTCCTTTTTCATCAATAATTTCTTTTTGAAAAAGAGACTGGAAAAATTCCAAAGTATACGTTAAAGGAATATTCATTCTCATCTTTCTCATGGATGCCATCAAGAAAAAATAACATTCTTCATCCATTATAAGTTTAGCATCTCTTAAAAAGAAAGAAACCTTCACTGCATCTCCTGCAAGAAATGCTCTGTTTTTCACAGGTATTTCTCCTGAAGTAAAATATTGATTTTCCAATTTTTATAGTGATTATGTTATAAAAAAATAATGAACGATAAATCGTTCATCAGTTTTGTTATTTGGTTCATACTGCATTATGCAGCACCTAATTTTATTCTTAGATTCTCTATTAGATTTTCCCAGTACATTGCGTTTTCATCTTCATCTCCTTCTTCGCAGAAGTCGGTAATATTTAGAGCCAGGTCTTCAGTAATATCATCAATTACGATCGTCATTTCAAAGAAGTTTTTGGTTCCTTCATCTTCTTCCCATCTGAAACGAACGAAACCTTCAGGCTTATATCTGATTAAAGTGGCTTTCTCAGCAGGACCTCCACCCCAGCTGAAAAAGAAATCATCACCCTTCTCTGTTACCTCATCCGCAAACCATTCAGATAATCCTTCTGCAGTAGCAAGATATTCATATAAAATCTCTGACAGACAATGCATTGGAAATTCATAATGGACTTTATGTTTCGCCATATAATCTTTGTTTTAATCGTCACGCAATATATAAATTAATTTTTTGATTACACAAAAATGTATTTACTTTTTTACATAATCTTCATGATATTTATCAGAGATTTTTAAATGGTTGTTTAAGTCTATTTTCATGAAAAAACGCTTCAAAAATTGAAGCGTTTTTTATATTAATTTGTTTAAAATATTTGAAAATTTAGAAGCTATTAAAACTTCTCCATAACACATCAATACTTATTGTATAAAATGACTTGCAAATAAATTTTATTCTAGCCCACTATTTGTAAACCTAAAGTACACAAAAATCTACAAGAATCTTACAGGAACAAACCATAATAAAAGAGAAAATATAAATAAGATTCCAATAACAACTACAGCTCTCTTTTGAAGGTTATCTGAAAAAACGGTGTTTTTTTCTCTATCATAATAAAAATATTTCTCATTACTGCTTCCAATTTTCAAATCATTTATTGGGAGAGGAATACTATTATAAATATGATTATTAAATTCTACTTTACATGAAGATCTACCTCTTCCACCATAAATATCGAGGATTTTGACCTTTATTGGTTTTTGTGTGTTTATAATTTCCTGTTTTCTGCTTATGTCTTTATAGCCCATATATAGTAAATACAACAAGATACTATTAGAAACTACAAGTATCAGAATCTTAAACTGTTGTATTCCTTTATGGCCATTTATTAATCCCATTATTTTACTAATTAACATCTAAAATTCGCATATACAAAAAACTAAAATAGAAACTTTGCTCTATTAATTTTCATTCAAAACATCCAAAATAATTTGACATCCTTCTCTGATTTCATCCAGAGAAATCGTTAACGGTGGAGAAATTCTTAAGTATTCGTTTCTGTACAGCTGCCAGAAGACAATTAATCCTTTTTCCATACATTTCTTAGCAACATCTAGGGTGTACTCCGGAGACCCCAGATTTACAGCAAGCATCAATCCTTTACCATTGATATTTTGAATTTTAGGATGAACCAACAATTCCCTAAATAATTTTTCTTTTTCTCCTACTTCATTCATCAATCCACTTTCTAAGACTTCTTTTAACGTAGCATAACTGGATGCAGCGATCAAAGGATTTCCTCCAAACGTTGTAATATGACCTAATTTTGGAGAATGAGCCAATGTTGCCATGATTTCTCTTGAACTCATAAAAGCTCCAACAGGAACTCCTCCTCCCATTCCTTTTCCCATCACCAGAATATCGGGAACAATTCCGAAATATTCAAAAGAGAATAATTTTCCTGTTCTTCCAAATCCCGGCTGGATTTCATCAAGAATCAGTAAAGCTCCTACTTCTTCACATCTTTTTTTCAGCTTTATCAAATAATCTTCATTGGGAACCAAAAAACCTGCTGCTCCCTGGACGGTTTCCAAAATTACACAAGCTGTTTTTTCTGTAATTTTATCGAAATCATTTTCGTTATTAAACTCTATGAAAGAAACCAATGGTAGTAAAGGACGGAATTCTCTCTTATGAGTTTCATTTCCCGAAACACTCAGCGCTCCATGTGTATTTCCGTGATAGGAATTTTTAAAGGATACGATTTCTTCTCTTCCTGTATATCTTTTGGCAAGTTTCAGACTTCCGTCAATAGCTTCTGCTCCGCTGTTGACCAGATAGGTAATTTCCAACGGATCCGGGGTGGCTTCTGCCAATAATTTACATAAAGCAACCGGCTTCTCCTGTGCATACTCTCCATATACCATGACATGAAGGTATTTTTCTGCCTGTTCTTTAATTGCCTCTACGACTTTCGGGTGTGAATGACCTAAGGTATTAGCCGAAACTCCAGCTACAAAGTCCAAATATTTTTTTCCGTCGGTTCCATAAATATAGCTCCCTACTGCTTTTTCAACTTCAAAACCTGCCGCAAACTGTGTCGTCTGAGCCTGATATGTAAAAAAATCTTTTTGCATTTCCATTATAAGAAAATTTTCAGCAAAGCTATAAAACATTCGTTAAACGCTGAAATTAATCCCAATAAAAAAGACCAGCTTAAAAAACTGGTCTTTATATTATTTTCTTACTCTTTTCGGCTTTTTAGCTTCTTCTTTTGCTCTTTCCGCCTCTATGGCTTCCTGTGCTTTATTATAAAGCTCATTATCTGAAGTATATTTTACTTCTTCATAATTCGGAGTATCAACAAGAATATCCTGCCACTTCCTGATCCGGTCTTTTGTATTCCAGTTAAAATCCGGGAATTTTCTTCTTGCAGGCTCTATTTTACTCATAGGATATGTTTCGGAAGTAGCTCCAATACGACATGAAATAATATGCAACTCTCTTTCCGAAAACAAAGTACTGATAATACCACAAGAGGACAAAGTAATCCCTATTCTTTCTGTTTTTTTAGTTTCTTTATTAGTGTCATCCGTATAAACAATTGCCTGAGCATTACCGATAACCGAAGCTTCTTTAATCTCATTATTCTCGTAATGAACCGTCATAAACTTCCCTTTTACCTGATTAAATTCATCTTTCAGAGTCAGAGAATCCACTTTACTGATCGCCAAAGCATTTCCTATTACTTTTAATGAGTCAATATTTTCATTCTGAGTATTAAAATAAGCTTCCACTTTATCTCCGGTCACCTGTTTCTCTCCACTCCAAAGAATAGGTGCTGTGTACATATGCATAACTCCGTCTGTCTCGTTAAAAGCTATAGAATCGGCTCTTCCTTGTGCATTTGATTTGTAAAATCTGGCCTTTTTAAATGCCCTTATAAAGCTTTTCTTTACTTTCGGATCTATAGAATCAGGTCTTTGATAAGAGATTATTTTTTCCGATGCAAAATATAAAGAATCTTTTTCCATCGCTTTTACTGCATATGGATTTTTCGTCATCATTGCAGAATCTTTCTTTTCAAAAATTTCTCCGTAACCTCCCTTTATCCATCTCCTTTCATTAGGGTCATCCAATGTTACATTTCCCGTCGCTTTTCCAAAACCGGTAAGCTGGTTATAATACATTTCATCACCGGTAAGGATCTTATCATTATAATATACCCTTGAATTTTTCGTCAGAAAAGATTCTTTGGTATTCATATTATGGGTTCCTTTTTCAGTAATGATTCTGTTTTTAGGATTTTTATTGTTGGTAATAGTAGTATAGCCATTAATTGTAACAATATTGGTATTTTGGTTCTGAACAACATTATCACCTTCCAATGTATAGTCACGATCTACAATTTTCACTCTTCCTGTAAGATCAATGGTACGAGTTGTTAAAAAATAGGTTGCCGACTTGGAATAGGTTGTGCTCTTCCCGTCATTAATAGTACCTCCCGTATTATAATATGCCTGATTGGTAAGCCTGTCATAATACATTGTTTCTGTTGTGATAACAGTTCCTTTTGGGTCCGTAAGCACAACGTTTTGTTTGGCAACACCTTTTTGGCTGATACCGTTGTACTCCATTTCTTTTGCAGAAATTACGGAACCATCTGCATTAACAAGTCTTACGTTTCCAAAAGCTTTCACCAGATTTTCAGCTTCGAAAAGAACAACCTCGTCTGCTGTAAGTATTGATCCTTGATGCTCAATGATTACATGCCCCACCATATACTGATTGCCATCATACTTTGTATCTTTTTTGAATAGATCAGCATTCTTCATTGCAATCTTATCTTCAGGACGCACCGGTTGTTGCACAGCACTAGCTTTAGGCTGTATATAAGGATCCATCTGCACAGTTTTTTTATCCTGCGCAAAAAAGAATGTAGAAACGAAAAATAACAGAAAAAGAATATATCTCATTGATTAGTCATTCTTAGTGCCATAAAAATATAGCGAATGAGAATCAATTTTTACGCCAAAAGCTTCTTCAATAGCCTCTTTAATTCCCTGAATTCTAGGATCGCAAAACTCGATAATTTCTTCAATCTCCTTATCGGAATCTTTTTTATAAATCACCAAATGATCATGCTGTTTATCAAAATAAGATTTTTCGTAAGAAGAAGAAGTTAATGTTTTTTCACCGAACTGATGTTTACGGATCAGTCCTGCATCAAGGAAAATCTCAATTGTATTGTAAATTGTAGCTTTAGATACGTGATATTTTTTCTGAAGCATCAGTAAATAAAGATCATCCACATTGAAATGGTGATCCATATTATAGATTTCTTCCAATATGGTATATCTTTCAGGCGTATTTCTGAAACCTTTCTCTAATAAATAGTTTCTTAAAACATCCTTAATTAAAGTTATATTTTTTTCTTTTTGTAAAGTATCCATCAAAAAAATTATCTACAAATTTATTGATTTTTATTTAATTAATATCAGAAGGAATTGTTAAAGAAGTCTAACTATTGTGTCTCAAAAATCCGGCCTGTTCAATTTTATGATCATACACTGTAAGTTCCGTAATCGGTGCAGATTCCACCACTACGTTGTGTGAAGTGACTCCCCATGCTTTGAAATCATCACTTCCTATATACTTCACAAAATTGTAGATATTGAGTGTAATCTTCTGTTTAACAGTCAAAAGTATATCGTTGATATAGGAGTTATCTATAATTACATATTTTAAATCCGGTGGAATATTATATGATCTTAAAGAAGGATGGCTGCTTCGTGAAGGTATCGTTCCGTCTGCCATTAAATCTTTTAGAACCATACTGAAATAATCATTGATTCTACGATCCACCTTAAATCCTAAAAGGAAATTGATTTTATAGATAGTTCCGGGTAAAATCTCGTCTACCGTATATTTAAAGGTAAACGGGTCTTCCTGGTTCGTAATGGTCAGGATGAAATAATGATCCGCTCTTTTCGGCTGTTTTTTAATGATAGAATAAATAATTTTTGATTCTACTTCATCATTTCTTTTTGCTCTGCTCAGGTAAGCAAGATTGGTCGCGTATTTAGGAATCGTTTCATCCAGCTTCATGTCTTTAATAATCGGAGTATAATTTTCTAGTTTAACAAACTGAATAAACTGAGTCTTTATAGATCTTCCGTTATACCATGCATACATGCAAACTCCAATAAAACCTCCTAAAACCACTGTGATCCAACCCCCTTCCATGAATTTGATAACATTCGCACTGAAGAATCCTAATTCGATAGATAAATAAATAATACCGAACAATAGAATAAATAGTTTGTTCACTCTGTGTTTCAGTAGCCAGAATCCCAGAAGTATTGTAGTCATCAACATGGTAACCGTAATAGAAAGACCGTAAGCCGCTTCCATTTTTCCTGATTCTTTAAAGTGAAGCACCACAATAATGCAAAATAATAAAAGCCCCCAGTTGATTCTTGGAATATACATCTGTCCTTTTACTCCGGAAGGATAATCAATTTTCTGGTTAGGCCATAAATTAAGAGCCATCGCCTCAGAGAAAATAGTAAACGATCCTGTAATCAATGCCTGACTGGCAATAATCGCTGCAGCCGTTGCTAAAATTACTCCTGGTAACACGGCCCACGGTGGCATAATTCCGAAGAAAGGATTAACTACAGAGAACCCCGGATTTTGATAATTTGACAATAACCATGCTCCCTGTCCAAGATAATTTAAAATCAACATGATTTTAACAAATCCCCAACTTACCCTGATATTTTTTGCTCCACAGTGTCCAAGATCTGAGTATAAAGCTTCTGCTCCTGTTGTACAAAGGAAAACAGCTCCTAAAATAACGATCGCACTAGGTGAGTTTACAATAAGCTTGTAAGCGTAATAAGGATTGAATGACCTTAAAATTTCAAAATTTTCGGTTAAATGAGAAACCCCAAGTCCTCCTAAAACCAAAAACCAAACTACCATAATTGGCCCGAAAAACTTACCGATAAAGCTGGTTCCGAATTGCTGTACTACGAAAATAGCAATCAAAATTCCAATGGTAATAGGAACTACAGGAGTATGAGGGTTATAAATTTCAAGACCTTCAATCGCAGACATTACCGTCAGTGAAGGGGTGATTACCCCATCTGCAATAAGTGCTGCTGCTCCAACAATAGCAATAAGATACAGCCAGCCTTTTTTAAGATTTTTAACTAAAGAAAATAAGGCCAGAATTCCACCCTCCCCTTTATTATCTGCACGAAGAGCTATGATAACGTATTTGATGGTTGTCTGTAAGGTTAAAGTCCAAATGATACATGAAAGGGCTCCTTCAATATATTCATTAAAAGGCATATTGCTTCCGCTTTGTCTTGCGTTGACAATTGCTTTCATTACGTAAAGCGGTGAAGTACCAATATCTCCAAAAACAATTCCCAAAGAAACTAAGACCCCAATAAAGGAAAGCTTTTTAATGTCAAAATGATGACCGCCTTCTGTAACTTCTGTCATAACAGATAATTTAATTTTAAACGCGCAAATTTAAACCAAAATTATATCCCTAAGAACTTTTCTTCATGAATATAATAAATGAAAAAACTTCCTTTCGGAAGTTTTTTTCTATTACTTAACGTACATCGCTTTTTTAATCTCTTCTTTTACTTTTTCAAGTTTCGGGAACCATTCTGCAAATAATGCAGCTGAATAAGGCGCAGGAGCATCAGGAGTCGTAATTCTCTTGATAGGAGCATCCAAATAATCGAATGCTTTTTGCTGTACCATATAGGTAATTTCAGATGAAATTGATCCAAATGGCCAAGCTTCTTCCAAAATCACCAATCTATTGGTTTTCTTCACAGATTCTAAAATCGTATCAAAATCTAGAGGACGAACTGTTCTAAGGTCTATAACCTCTACAGAGATTCCTTCTTTTTCCATATCTTCAGCAGCCTGAATAGCCAGCTTCATGATTTTTCCGAAAGAAACCAAGGTAACATCTGTACCTGCTTTCTTAATATCTGCTTTTCCGATCGGTAAGTAGTATTCTTCCTCAGGAATTTCCATTTTATCTCCATACATCTGCTCAGATTCCATGAAAATTACCGGATCATTATCCTGAATAGCTGTTTTCAATAATCCTTTCGCATCATAAGGATTCGAAGGAACCACTACTTTAAGGCCCGGAACGTTTGCAAACCAGTTTTCAAAAGCCTGAGAGTGTGTAGCTCCCAATTGTCCTGCAGACGCAGTAGGTCCTCTGAAAACGATCGGACAGTTCCACTGACCTCCGCTCATTTGACGGATCTTTGCCGCATTATTGATAATCTGATCAATACCTACCAATGAGAAATTGAATGTCATATACTCTACAATTGGTCTGTTACCATTCATCGCAGCACCTACAGCAATCCCTGTAAAACCAAGTTCAGCAATTGGTGTATCGATTACTCTTTTAGGACCAAATTCATCCAGCATTCCTTTTGAAGCCTTATATGCACCGTTATATTCTGCAACTTCCTCCCCCATTAAAAAGATGGATTCGTCTTTACGCATTTCCTCGCTCATTGCCTGTGCAATTACCTCACGAAAAGTATATTCTGCCATATCTATTTGAAAAATTTAGACTACAAAAGTAGTGTTTTTTTATTATACACCTCATAAAAAAGAGATCACATTCACTAAGATTTTTGTATTAATTTTAATTTAAATTATATTTTCTTCCGCTTTATTAAATTCTTTATAAATTCTTCAAACAAAAGACGATATTCCCAAAGAAATACCGTCTCACAATTCTATTTACACTTATTTTTTTAGTTCACTTTCTGCCAAGTCTGCGTTCTTCCGATCAAAGACAAACCGATATATCCTCTTACATTCAGCTTATCACCGTCTCTTGTAATGGTGCATTTGTATGTTTTTCCGGTTTTAGGATCTGTGATTGTTCC
>JBCNMJ010000021.1:0-42980 GCA_039594975.1 Chryseobacterium sp.
GTTTGAAATTCACACTCTTCTTCTCTCACAGAAAATAAAAAATATAAATATTTTAGTTCTCTATGTAAATAAAAATCTTTACATTTGTATATCAAAAAATCATAACCAAAACACTCAATAAAATATCAATAATCATGGTACAACTGGCACTAGAAATTGTAATGAAAATCGTTGATTTAATCAGCAGTTTATTTTAAGAGCGATAATATTTCAATATATTTGTAAAGTATAACCACTTTGGTTATACTTTTTTGTTTTTAATTCAAACGATATGAGAAAGCTGATTGGCAAACTGATGTTAAAACTAATGGGTTGGAAAGTTGTCTTGCAAGGCGATGTAAACAGCCTGAACAGATGTATTCTGGTGGTTGCACCCCATACTCACAATATGGAATATATCTTGGGGAATCTTGCCTATTGGTCATTGGAAAAGCCTTTAAAAGTAATCATTAAAGATGCTCATACAAAAGCATGGTATGGCGGATTGGTAAAAGGACTGGGAGGAATTGGTATTGACAGAAGTCAAAAGAATGACCTGATAAATTTCGTAGCAAAGCAATTTGCTAAAGAGGACTTCAGCCTGGTAATTACCCCGGAAGGTACAAGAAGCTGGGTTCCAAAATGGAGAAAAGGCTTCTATCATATGGCTTTGGCAGCAAAAGTCCCTATCGTTTTAGCGGCAGGAGATTTTAAAAGAAAAATAATTTATCTGGGCTATACGATTCCTTACGAGAGAATTGCTTCAGCATCTTTTACTGATATTATGGAAGAAATCCAGAATTATTATATTAAAAATGATATAGTGCCGAAAATTCCCGCCAACTGGAATCCGAATATTATGGGAAACGATACCGACGCTAAAAGTTAGAAGTTAGAAGTTAGAAGTTAGAAGCAAAATTACTTTTTACTTTTTACTTTTTACTTACAAAAAATAATCCAACAAAATGTACATAAAAGATAAAACAAAGGACGAAATATTAGCATTCATCAATAACTGGGGAGGCGAAACATTTGCCAAAACACTCGAAATAAAATTCACGGATATTGACCTAGAAAATGAAACATTAACCGCAACTATGCCTGTTCTACCAAGAATACATCAGCCTTTCGGAATTATGCACGGTGGAGCGAGCTGTGTGCTGGCTGAAACAATGGGTTCAAGCCTGTCGAATATCTTCATTGACGGAGAAAAATATTATGGCGTAGGCACAAATATTAATACCAATCATTTAAGAAGCAAAAAAGACGGTATCGTAACAGCTGTTGCCCGCTTTATCCGAAAAGGAAGAACAATGCATGTTTCTGAAATTGAAATTCGTGATGAAAAAGGCCAATTGATAAGCCACACTACAATGACGAATAATATTATCAACAGATAAGAAATTTCAAACAAAATACATAAAGACTCAAAATATTGAGTCTTTTTTTATATACTTGCTGCAACCTTTTTATTTTTCTGCATCTTATATATAGAAATTAAAAATCTATTTATATGAAAAAACTATTATCCCCTTTTCTTGTCTTCGCTCTATGCATTTTTAATTCTTGTACCAATAACGCAAGTACAATGAATGACGAAGTTGCCAAAACACTGACACCATCTTATGATGTATATGTCGCAGGTAAAGAAAACAACAAAGCCAGTTATTGGAAAAACACTTTGAAAACAGAACTTACAAATGGAGAAGATATAACGCCTTTGGAAATAATCGTTCAAAGCAATAATGTATATGTAACAGGAACTAAAGGCCCAACCGCAACTTCACTTAAGCCTATTCACTTTTTTTGGAAGAACGGAACAAGATATGAAGTTAAGCAATACCTTCATCTTCCGAGCACCGGGCTAAGTGATATTACAGCCTTTACAGTGCATGAAGGCAATGTCTATTTTGCAGGTTATGTAGAAAACCCTAACGCGGTAAACCCTTTGGAGAAATACGAGCTTTGCTACTGGAAAAACGATTCTAAAAACATTCTTTATAAAAGTCAGTATATCCCTTCCGCAGAAGGCATTGCTGCAGCAAATTCAGTTACAGGTACAGAGGTTTATGTATCGGCTATGGTACCCGATAACAATCAGAATGTAAGCAGAGGTTATTTTAAAAATACCACCTTCAATGCTATTCCTGCAGCAAACTACGTATTTAATTTTGCTAAAAACAACAATGGAATACAGTTATTATATCAGAAGAATTCAAAATTCTATTCTAAAAATGTGAATACAAATCTTGAAACCTTAATCGGAGATTATTCTAACTCTCTTCCTTTCTATGGAAAAATAACTACAGATACAGAAACTAATGATTTGTATACTACTTATTACAATCAGGGAACTACGTATTACAAAAACACAAATACCGTTACTCCAGGTTTCTCTTCTCTGCCATATATTCAGGATATATTTGCATTAAATAATAATGTGTATATGATTAAATATAATAGTCCAAATACAACTTACACCGGAAAAGTATATGTAAATGGAGTGGAAGCCCAAACGATTACGAGTACACAAAACAGTTCACAAAACTTCACAGGTACTTTCAATGCTCTGTATGTCGTAGAAAATTAAATGAATGGCAAAAATAAAAACTGACTGGCAAAAAATCTATCTCGACTATTCCCCAAAACTTTTGGGGATTTGTCGCAGATATATCCAGGATATTTACATTGCGGAAGATATCATACAGGATAGCTTCATTACTGCCATGCAGAAAGACCATCAGCTTCATGATGAAAAAGCTCTTTTTGGCTGGCTAAAAAAAATTGTGGTCAACAATTCTTTACAGTACCTAAGAAAATTCAGCAAAGATAATTTTGTGAATACCGAAGCTTTAGAAATTCCAGATACATACTCAGAAATGGAACATCATTCCCGGGAAGAGAAAAACATCTTCATTTATGATTTCTCGAATGAAGAATTATTGTCGTCTATAGACAATCTTCCACCTCACCATAAATCTGTTTTCAATTTATACTTTATTGAAAACCATTCTCATGCAGAAATTGCCGGTTTATTAGGAATTACGATAAACACTTCAAAGTCTCACCTTTTGCGGGCGAAGAAATCTATTCAAACGTATTTACTCAACAATATAATCAATCACAATACTCCTAAAAATAAAACAGCACAACTGCTTGTTATTTTAGGATTGGGAGGATTATTGTGGGCACAAACCTTTAGGAGTAAATTTTCAGATTTTCAAATTGCAACCTCTAAAAAATTAGAGATTCCTGAAAATATCACAATCAAAACCTCTACATTTCATCCTTATCGATCAAGCCTGAAAAAGAAAGTAATCATCGCTTCAACCTGCATAATCATTATTCTTTCTTCTCTATTTTTATTTAATACAAAAAGTCATTTCTTTTTCCAGAATCAATCGATTACTCAGGATTCAATACTGGAAAAAAATAACGAAACATCCAGAAGCCAGTATTCAAAAGAAAAATCCGCTTCCGAAAGGAATGTATCAATAAATACAGTCAACCCTTCCTTAAAAACGGAACAGGATAAATCAGAAAATTTTGATAGTACTGAGGAAAAAAGCATTAAAAACAAAGGAAAAACACAAAAAATTCTTCTTAAAGACACCGTAAAAGAAACTTCCCAAAAAGTGATTGTTGTGAAAAAAATCATCAAAAGAGATACTATATTTGTAGAAAGATAAACTTATCGAGCCATGTTTTTAAAAAAGACTATTTTCCTCTTTTCTCTTATTATAATCAACTTTTCATGGGCGCAAAAAAAGAAAAAAATAGATACGGTATATGTTTATGAAAAAGTGATTGTACACGATACGGTTTATCTGGAAAAACCTTTACGGCTAAAATCAGCCAATCTGGTTATAGCTCCGTTAACGATTTCTCAAAAGGAAATAAAAGACATATACCAGGAAAATATCAACAAACAAAAGTCTGAGAAAAAGATAAAACGTAAAGTCTTTAATACATTCCAATATGGTGTGGAAGCCGGGATAGGATTTAAAAACTCAGACTGGACTGCACTTATATCCAAAAATAAACAACAGTTCGGAGAAAATTTAGGGTTCTGGATTTCCAAAAACTTATTCGCCTCTCCTTTATCTCTGATACTTTCTGCAAATGTTTATCATTGGAACTCCTCTTTTGATCTGGATGCCAATAAAGAAGATACTATTCTCAATGGATTTTATTTTACGACAGACCAGCAACCTTTATTATTTCAAAGATTCAACAATAAACATTTTGAATACGCTTTACAGTTAAAAATTGCCTATGAATGGAAAAATATCCGACCCTTTGCCGGTATTCTAACCAATCATAATGTATACAAAATGCAGTTTCTGGTTCCTGAAAATAATGTTTTGAATTCATTGGAAGATTTTAAAAGCCAGCAAACCAACATCGGGTTTTCATTCGGACTACAATACAGGGCTTTAAAACATTTTCTTGTTTTTGCGGAATATCAACACTACCAGATGAAAAACATTTCGCTAAAAAACAGCGCATTTGATTTTGACATTTTTAAGACTAATAATACCTTTGCAGAAAGTAAAATCAACTTCGGAATTTCCTACATCATCTCCAAGATCTGATTTTAAAAATGTAGTACATAATGATCTATTTCAAATTTCCATTCGACGAAAAACTCTATTCGACAGACGAAAACTCAAGTGAAAACCATATCAATTTTTATTCTTTTGACGGATTAAGGCAAATCGACTGTAACGGAAAAATTATTGAAATAAATCAGGACAATTTCGATAAGATAACAATTTCAAGTAATGATTTAAAAGAAGAGAATAATAAGTTTACGCCAGAAACCAAAGAAGAATACCTGAATAATCTGGATAAGGTAATTGAAGTTATCAAAGACAACCGACTTCCCAAACTCGTTTATTCCAGAAGAAAGATCTTTACCGATTTTAATCAGATTGCTCTTAAAGAAAGCTTTAAAAACCTTTGTAATGCTTATCCCAATGCATTCAGATATATTTTAATCAATGGTGAAAATTCGTGGATGGGCGCTTTTTCAGAAGTTTTGGGAAAATTCAATAAGCAAACCCATATTTTTGAAACAATGAGTCTTGCCGGAACACTTCCTGTCTCAGAAAGCTGGTCTGAGAAAGAAATTGAGGAACAAAAACCTGTTTCAAGCTACATCAGAGATATTTTAAAAAAATATTCCGGAACTCTTGATGAATCGGAAACCTACGATCATATTTCAGGAAATATAAAACATCTGAGAACAGATTTTAAAACAAAAATACAATCTGAAGACTTAGATACTATCATTCAGGAATTACACCCTACCCCGGCTGTTTGCGGGATTCCGAAAGATTTCTGTAAAGAAAACATCCAGAAATTGGAAAAATACCCACGGGAATTGTATACTGGTTATATCAAAATAGAAACCGAAGAAAGTATCCAGTATTTTGTTAATCTCCGTTGTTCCAAACTTTACAAAAATGCCGTTCATCTTTTTGTGGGAGGTGGAATAACCGCTCAAAGCAATCCTGAAAAAGAGTGGATAGAAACAGAACTGAAATCGGAGGCTGTGCTGAAAACTCTTGTGGTTTCTTAAATTCACATTTTTTAAAAATTCACATAATAAGATTGGGAGAGATTCTTCATTCCATTCAGAATGACAAGCTTATATTTAGTGATATCATAAACAAAAACCTCTTTCAGTTGAAAGAGGTTTTTGTTTATGATATTATAATTAAAAAATAATTATTTTCTTACTCCGATTTTACTCCAGGTATTCATTACAAAAAGTAATATCAACCCTATAACACCTGCTCCAATAGAGAAAACGAACTTCAGATTATCTTCTGATAAAAGATCTGTGTTAAAATCTATTGCATATACATTGATTCCGATAATGATAACGAAAACGATCAAGAATACTTTATAAAACTTCTGCATAATTTTTAAAAATTAATATAATTCTGCACCAATTGGGCAAAGTTTGCGGTAAATAATTTGATTGAAATCGCCAGAAGAATAATTCCAAAAACTTTCTGTAAAATAGCTAATGTTGCTTCCCCCATTTTCTTTTCCAGCCAAGTAGCAGATTTCAGCACCAAATATACGAAAATTGTATTGAGAATGATTCCAAAAATGATATTAATATCATGGAATTCAGCTTTTAAAGATAAAGTGGTTGTTAAAGTTCCCGCTCCTGCTACCAGTGGGAAAGCAATAGGAACTATAGATGCCGACTTTGCTTCAGACGTTTTATTAATTTCAATTCCTAAGATCATTTCCAATGCAATGATAAAAATGACAAAAGCTCCTGCAATGGCAAACGAATTTACATCTACTCCGATAAACTTCAAAATTTTGTTTCCTACAAAAAGAAAAACAAGCATAATTCCACCCGCTGTAATAGATGCCTTCCTGGCTTCAATCTGTCCGAATTTTTGCTGTAAACTTACTACAATAGGAATAGAACCAATGATGTCAATCACGGCAAAAAGTACCATAAAACAGGTAATAATCTCTTTAATAGAAAAATCTTCAAATACTCCCATTACGTTAAATTAAGAATTTCGCAAAAATATGAAAAATAATTAATTATTTGCTAATACTGGAATATAATTTAACAATTGTGTTATATAGCTCATCAATTCCTTCTTCGGATTTTACCGGAGCATATTTTTCTATCTGAATTTTTTGTGAAAGGTTTCTGTATTCCTCCGCAATATTATTCCCTTTATAGTTTTCTAAAAACATCGTAAAATCCTTTGTCGAACTCTGAAAATATTGATTCCTGACTTCTGAATCAAGTTCTTCCACCGTTTCAAAAAACTTAGTATAATCGTTATTTTCCTTCAGGTTTTTCAAATAGTTAAAATAATCTGTAATATCTGTTTTCAGCATAGTCCGGATTTCTTCCTCCGTTTCTGCCACAGAGCCTAAAGACTGTGTAGATGTCGTTTTGCTAACCAAAGAACGCTTTTTTTGCCAATTTCTAAAAATAAGATAAGCAACAAATAAACTCAGAAGAATGGCAATATTTACAAATAGGATATTCCAGTTAAACTTATTTTTTTCTTTTACTTTAAATGAAGTTGTTTTCAAGACCGGAGTATTTACCGTCTCTAAAAAGTTATTGGTATATTCATTTACCTTTTCCACAGTAGAACGGGATTCCATCATCTGCTCATGAGAAAATGAATGAATACTTAATTGTGCAACAGGAACTTCAACATATTCTTTTTTTTCAGGATCAAAAAACGAAAACTCTTCGGTTTTAATTGTAATTGCACCCTGTTTTTTAGGAATTACAATATAATTAGCAAAAATTTCACCTTTCATTCCTACTTTTCCGGGATAAACTTTTGAAGTAATTTTCGGATTAAAAAACTCATAGTCCTGGGAAGCTTCAATACCCGGCAATTTCATATCCATGATATTACCTTCTCCTGAAACTTTTACCATTACATTCATCGGTTTTTCCACCTCCGTTTTTTCTGCAGTTGGACAGTAAACATCTACCTTAAAGTTTCCGACAGCATTTTTAAAGCTTCCGGGAGCCCCTTCAGGAAGTTTCTTTACATTGAGCTTTACTTTATTGGAAAGTATTTTATTCTTACTGGAAAGTGTATTTACAGAAGCAGAAACAGCAGGTACTTCTACATAACCTGCATGATTAGGAAAAACCATAAAAACAGCAATCACCTGTGAAGCCATACTCCCTCCCATATCAGAAGGATCGATCTCTGACTTTCTAAAATGTACCGGATGTACATTGATATTGTCCTGCTGAGGAAGCTGTATATTTCTAACCTTTCTTAAGTTGTCTATATTTCTTGAATATACTTTTAATACGGCAATGGTAGGCTGGTCCTGATAAACTTCCCTATCCTCAATCTCCATATTCAGAAACACTTCATTCTGTGTCGCAATATGAGCAGAAGATTTTTTATCGATATCTTTTATAATAATATCAAAAGGTTCTGTTTTATAAATTTTGTTACTTACCGTAACGAGAACCGACCCAATTCTGATTTTTCCTTTCTTTTTGGGTTCAAGTGCCAATCGGGTAACCTTTTCCGTAATAACCGTATTGGTCAGGGGATCCATAAAGCTGTTGGTTACAGATCCGCTACCTATAATGGTAAATTTGGAAAGATCCGGCAATTGAAATACAGACTGCTGTTCCAGATCTCCACCATTTAATTCCAACACAATGGTAAGATTGATAATTTCTCTTCCGTTATACTCGGCTTTATCAGATTCTAGAGAAAGGTTTACCTGTCCATAAGAAATTATGGAAACAAATAGGAGTAATATGTAGATAAGCTTTTGCTTCATCACCAATCTTTCTCGTTGCTTTGCGGCATCGAATAAGAATTTTTATTTAAAATTCTTCTGGCGGTTTCTTTTTCTTTTTCGCTTACTTTGTTTAATATGGCATTTTCAAGATCTTTTGGAATTTTGCCTTCATTATTCTGGTTCTGATCAGGATTATTTCCTTCCTGATTTTTCCCTTTATTTTGCTGGCCTTTTCCCTGATCCTGTTTTTGATCTTTAGGATTTCCGTTTTGATCATCATTTTGTTTTTGGTCACCGCCGCCTCCTTTGCCTGAGTTATTCTGCTGGTTCTTCTTTTGTTGGTTTTCTTTTTCCTTCAGTTTGGCAATTTCATAATTTTTTCTTGTTGCCTCGCTTTTTGGATTTTGTTTTAAGGATTGCTTATAATAATCTGCAGCTTTTTCGGGCTGATTCATTTGCATATAAGTGTTTCCTAAATTATGCAGAGCTGCTGCCTTATCCGGAAGAGTCTGAGAAAGAGCTTTTGCCTTTTCAAATTCTGCCTTTGCTTCTTCATATTTCTTGCTCTTATACAAAGCATTTCCCAGGTTATAATGAGCTGTAAAATCTTTATTATTCTGTTTTACCGCTTCCATATATTTGGAAGATGCACCCTCATAATTTTTATCATTAAATTTTTGATTGCCTTCATACACCAGAGTTCTGTAACTCTCCTGTCCGAACAAACAGCCCGAAAAGCATAAGGCAAAAATAAACGATAAAAAAATGATTTTAGTATTCATCAAATGCAAAATTATTCCTTTATATGTTAATAAACAGATTCTAGTTTGTTAAAATTGGGTTAAAGTATGACATAATAGTCTGTATGCTAAACAGAAAATTAAACATTAAAATCTCTTTTAGGATTAAATATATAAATTAAAAAGAAGAATAAAATTGAAACTCCCAAGAAATATTGATAATAATGATTAGCATTTTGCGATTTCACCACCGTTTCCGAAGAGAATGATTTTTTACTCAAAATATCAAGGATCTTATCGGGGGTTTCATTGATATTATTTCCGTCAATATAATCTCCTCCTGTCGATTCAGCTATTTTATGAAGAGCTTCCGTTTGTCTTTTAGAGATTACGGTTTCTCCGTTTATGTTAGATTTATACCCCATTAACTGTCCAAAAGAATATTCAGGAACAGGAGCTCCTTCTTCTGTTCCGATTCCTACAGTGGTTACTACAATTCCTTCTTTATTCGCCAGTCTTATGGCAGCTGCATCATTACCTTCATTATCTTCTCCATCACTTAGCAAAACCACTTTTCGGGCTCCTTTACTTACATTTTTAAACTTTTCTGCAGCCACTTCCATCGCTTTCAGAAAATCCGTTCCCTGAATCTGCATAGAATTGGTCTCAATGCCGTTAATATACGTTTCCGCAGAAGAATAATCAGTTGTCAAAGGCATTATAGATGTTGCTTCCCCTGCGAAAATCACTACTCCTACTTTATCACTCTTCATTTTTTGCATGGTGTTGATCATCACATTCTTGGCTTCCATTAAACGGTTAGGTTCCACATCTTCCGCATTCATAGAATTAGAAACATCGAGCATAAAGATCACGTTATTCAGCCTTTGTTTGGTCTCAACTTCATTGGAACCACTCAGCAGATCAATGATAGAAAAAATAAGAAATAAAGTCCCTAAAAGATATAAGGCTGGAAAAAATTTTGTAAATCCTGAACTTTTTTCAAATAATTGCTCATGAAACTGAGCCTCGGCAAATACCTCTCTCCTCTTCTTTTTCCATTTAAAAAAACGGATCAGGAGTATGGCCAGAAACGGCAACAGCAAAAGCAACAACAAATACCAGTAATTTCCTAAATACCAATCCATCAGCTCAATAATTTATAAAATACCCATCTCAACAAAGCATCAAAAACCAACATTCCCAATGCAATCCAAAGAAAAACCTTAAAATATTCTTCGTAGTTGTATAGTTTGGAAACCTTAATATCAGATTTTTCCAATTGATTAATCTCATCATATACTTCTGCCAATCCAGAATTTGAAGTTGCTCTGAAATATTTTCCTCCCGTCATTTGTGCAACTTCTCTCAAAACAGGTTCATCAATCTTAACCTCAGTTTCTGTAAATACCAGATCTCCAAATATATCGGTCTGTGTTGGCATTAAAGCATATCCATTCGTTCCGATACCAATAGAATACACTTTGATATTATTATTTTTGGCAAGCTCAGCAGCAATTTGTGGCGGCATCGCATTTTCGATTGTATTAACACCATCCGTCATTAAGATAATGATCTTACTTTTTGCCTTACTGTTTTTAAGATGATTGACTGCAACGGAAAGTCCTTCTCCGATTGCCGTTCCCGGCTGAAGTTCCATTGGATTCAGATTTTTCAGCTCATCTATAACAACCTGATGATCTGAAGTTACAGGAACTTTGGTAAATGCCTCTCCTGAATATGCAACTAAACCAATTCTATCATTCGGTCGTTTTTCAACGAACTTAATCGCAATATCCTTTAAAGCCGTTAAACGGTCCGGAGTTAAATCCTTTGCCAGCATACTTAAAGAAACATCCACAGAAAGCATAATGTCGACTCCCTTCGTATCGTCTCTGTCCTGAGAAATGGTAAAGGTTCTTGGCCTTGCCATAGCAATGATCAAAGCGGAAAGAATGATATACTTCGATATCTTCAGCAAAAAGAGCACAGGAAGAATACCGTTATTGCTTCCTATATTTTTTACGGTAGGAACTTTAATTCCTTTTCTTTTCTGCTTCCTTACATCTTTAATTAAAAGAGGAATAAACAATAAAAAAAGAAGCAAGAACCACGGACTATAAAATTCAAAATCAAACATCCTTTCTCAAGTTTTCAAATTCCAGATCTTTTGAAGATCTTTTCACAAATTCTCTGATATTTGCAAAATCTTTTTCCATTGCTTCCTGATCCGGAAACGTTTTCGCAAATTTCACCAGATCCCCGCGCAAGAAAACTTCTTCCACTACTTTTTCGTTTTCCTGAGAAATGGTATTATTTTTTTTCATCAAATCAATTAAATCATCCGTCAATAAAACATCTGCAGGCAAATGGTATTGTCTGGAAATAAATTTTCTGGAAATATCGATCAGCTCCACATAGAATGAACGGTAATCTCCACTTTCCACATATTTTTTCTTCTTTAAAGAATCCAGTTCCTTTAAAGTCTGGTTGGTCGCTACAACAGGAGAATCTTTCGCTTTCCTTCCCCATTTAATAAACATGATGATCGCAATAATTAAGGCAATCACAGATAGGGCGGCCAAAATATACCATTTATAAAGCTCCCAGTAATCTTTCACTTCCAGATTTACCTCTTTATTGTTCATAATATCATTAATCTGGTCGCCTTTTTTCGCCGTATTAATGACATCTATCTCATAAGGAATCGTTTTTAAAACCTTTCCATCCACTTTGAATTCCAGTTCAGGGATTTTAAAAGTTCCTTCTTCAAATACTGCAAATTCAATTCTTCGGTAATAAATATCCTTAGTCTGGGCAATACTGTCTTTTACTTCTTCAAAATGAAAAGGCAGAAGCTCATTTTCAGGAGCAGCAGAAACTTTTTTATCATGTAAATTATTAATGGTGATAACAATATGATTGAGCTCTCCCAAAGCAATGGTTTTCTTCTCAACACTGGAAGAAAGTATCTGTGAAAAAGCATTTGCACAGATCAAAAAACACAATATGAATAGTAGTTTTTTCAATTTTATCTTTAAATTTTAACCTCTCATCTGTTGTTCTGACGAAGAATCTTTAATAAAAACAATAGATTCCTTCTCTCCTACATTCAGAATGACAACAGAATGTTTATTTCTTATTTTTTCTGAAAATAATTATACAATAATTTTGAGTAATCCGAACCTGTATTAATATTCATAAAACTCGCGGAACTATTGGCAAAATCTTCTTCCAAATCTCTCAGTTTCTGCTTCTGAGCCTCCGCAAAAGTATATCTCCATCTTGCACTGGAGGTATTTACCCAGACTTGCTTCCCGGTTTCCGCATCATACAATAAAGTATAGCCAACATCAGGAATTTCATTATCTTTTTCATCAAAAATTCTCATTCCCAGCAACTGATGCTTTTTTGAAGCCACTCTCAGCATTTTGGAATCATACTCATCTTCAAAATCCGAGAAGAGAAATACCAGAGATTTTCTTTTAAAAATTCCCATCATATATTCCATCGCTTTGTCAATTCTTGAAACTGCAGGAACATAATCTGCCGTGAGAATATTACTGATAATGGAAAGAATATGTTTTCTTCCCTTCTGTGGAGGAATTACCTTGTAAACTTTATCTGCAAATAAAATCAGCCCTACTTTATCATTATTCCCTGCCGCCGAAAAACCCAAGCTTGCCGCAATTTCAGCAACATATTCTCTTTTCAGCTGAGTTTTTGTTCCGTAATCCATCGAAGCGGAAATATCTACGAGCAGCATCATAGTCAATTCCCTTTCCTCTTCCATCACTTTCACGAATGGTTCACGGAAACGTGCTGTTTTATTCCAGTCAATTCTACGGATCTCATCACCAAACTGATACGGACGAACTTCCGAGAAAGTCATTCCCTGTCCTTTAAAAGCACTATGATATTGCCCCATCAAAGTAGCTTCCGTTTTCTTTCGGGTACGGATTTCTATTTGCTTGACTTTTTTTACAATATCTTTTATCTGCATACACTATCTTTTAAAGTTGAGACTAAAGCTAAGTTTGAACTTACAACTCATTTCAACCTATTTAAATTCTATTGAAACATTAAACCATTCATCATCAAATTTGGGACTGTATTTTTTATAGAAATTAATTGCCGGTTCATTCCAGTTCAACACCTGGAAAACCATTCCGCTGTATTGATTGGATTTCCCATGCTCCATTGTTGCTTCAAATAATTTCTTTCCGATTTGTTTGCCTCTCAACTTTTCCGTCACCACCAAATCCTCCAGATACAATCTTCTTCCTTTCCATGTTGAATACCTGTCGTAATACAATGAAATGCCTACAATTTTACCATTATATTCAGCCACAAAAGCTCCCCAAACAGGAGAATTTCCAAATCCGTCTTCAATAAATTGCTCTAAAGTCAAAGTAACCTCATGTAAAGCCTTTTCATAATCAGCCAGTTCTTTGATCAGCTCCAACATGGGAGCACAATCTTCGTGAACGGCTTTCCTAATGATCACCTCACTCATTACGGAGCCTGTATTTTTGCTAAAATTCTATTGATAATTTCTTCTGTTGAGATTTCTTCCGCTTCCGCCTCAAAAGTCAAACCAATTCTATGTCTCAATACATCTTTTGCCAGCTCTTTTACATCTTCAGGAATCACAAACGCTCTTCCTTTCAGGAATGCATAGGCTCTGGAAGCAATTGCAAGGTTGATTGAGGCTCTTGGTGAAGCTCCGAAACCAATATAATTTTTCAGTTCCGAAAGACCGTAGTTTTCAGGAAAACGGGTTGCAAATACCATATCCAGAATATATTTTTCAATCTTTTCGTCAAGATAAATCTGATTGATAAGCTCTTTTGCATCTACAATATCCTGTAAAGAAATCACAGGTTTTACTGTAGGTTGATGTGAGGTCGAAACCATTCTCATCACCGTTCTTTCATCTTCAAATTTCGGATAATCTATTGTGCATTTCAACATGAAACGGTCACTTTGAGCTTCAGGCAGAAGGTAGGTTCCTTCCTGATCGATCGGGTTTTGTGTTGCCAGCACCAGGAAAGGTTTTGGAAGCTTCATCGTCTCATCACCAATGGTTACCTGTTTTTCCTGCATTACTTCCAGCAAAGCCGACTGTACTTTTGCCGGAGCACGGTTGATCTCATCCGCCAATACAAAATTGGCAAAAACAGGTCCTTTTTTTATTGAAAAATCATTGTCTTTAATGTTATAGATCATTGTTCCGACAACATCTGCAGGCAATAAATCCGGAGTAAACTGAATTCTTGAGAAGTCACCATGAACAGCATCCGCTAACGTTTTGATTGCCAGTGTTTTTGCCAAACCCGGAACACCTTCCAAAAGAACGTGACCATTCCCAAGAAGTCCGACTAATAAACGGTCTATCATATATTCCTGGCCGATAATCACTTTATTGATTTCCTGTCTCAGAAGAGAAAATAAGTAGTTTTTTTCTTTTACTTTTTCCGTCAGCTGGCGGATGTCTTCTGCTTGATATGTATCTGACATAGCTTAATTTAAAATAATTGGTAAATTTCTAATAAATACTTGCATTAATCAACACAATAGATGCCATTTTTGAGTTAAAGTTTGTTAAATATTCCAGACCTAATGCGAGATTCAAAATAGTTGAAACCTTAAAAGTCAATATAATTGTTCTATTTTTTCATAAAAATATATAAATTTTGATTCAATCTGCTGTTCAAAAATTGTCATTTCCAGTTTATTAAACTATTTTTGGTGATTAAAATTTTTGCAAAATGAATTATCATTTTCAAGCTCACAGACAAGTAAGAAAAAACCTCCTGGAAATCCTCCAAAACACTTCTCATGAAGATCTTTTGCTGATTCCTGACGGTTTCAACAATAATATATACTGGAACATTGCGCATACCGTTGCTACCCAACAGCTTTTGCATTACTATCTGAGCGGAAATCCTTTCAGAATAGATAAATACTGGATTGAAACCTACAAAAAAGGAACATTACCGAATCTGGATGTACAAAAATCAGAAGTAGAAGATCTGGAATTTTTATTGACTGAAACTTCAAAGATTTTAATGAAAGATTATGACAGTGATTTCTTTTCGGATTACACCCCTTACACCACAAGTTTTGGAATGGATCTGAAAAGCATTCAGGATGCCATCATTTTCAACAATATGCACGAAACCTTGCATTATGGCTACGTAATGTCCCAGAAAAGAGCAATTTTAGGAGAAAAAGGAAGATAGTTAAAAAGCAATTTTGCTGCGCAGGTCAATCGTGAAATATGAATTTTTAACACAACCAATTTGACTTACGAAGTAGAATTAATAATTGACATTTATTATTTAAATTATCAAAATGACAGATAAAAAAGACGATTTTATTTTCGGGCTACGTCCCGTGATTGAAGCTATTGAAGCGGGAAAAACGATTGACAAGGTGTTTGTACAAAATGCATTACAAGGACCAATTTATGCTGAATTAAAAGCAATTTTAGCTAAAAATAAAATCCGTCCCAATTATGTTCCGGTTGAAAAACTGAACCGTTTTACAAGAAAAAATCATCAGGGTGTTGTTGCTTTTATTTCGGATGTTCCGTTCCATAAAATCGAAGATATTGTTCCTCAGCTTTTTGAAGAGGGAAAAACTCCGTTTTTATTGATTCTGGACCGACTAACGGATGTCAGAAATTTCGGAGCCATTTGCAGAACTGCGGAATGCGTAGGAGTTGATGCTGTAATCATCCCGGAAAAAGGAGCTGCACCAATTAATTCTGATGCGATAAAAACTTCTGCAGGAGCGCTTTATAATGTAAAAATATGTAAAGAGCCAAATTTAGCACACGTTGTAGATTTCCTTCAGCAGAGCGGAATTTCTGTATATGCAGCAAGCGAAAAGGCCCAAAAATTGATTTATGATGTGGATTTCAAAGAACCATGTGCGATTGTAATGGGGAATGAAGAAACCGGAATTTCTAAGGAAGTACTTCACCATGCAGATGATAAGATAAAACTACCGATTGAAGGAAAAACCCAGTCTCTGAATGTTTCTGTTGCATGCGGAGCAATTTTATATGAAGCAGTGAGACAAAAATTCACGGCAACAAATTAATTCAACAACACTTAAAAAAATCTGAAATGAAAAATGTAGCAGCATTAGCGCTAATTTCAACTATAGCTTTGGTTTCTTGTAACAAAAAAGAAACCGCAACCATCACAAAAGTAGATCCTAAAACAGGTAAAACGGTTACTGTAGAAGTTCCGGCAGACTCTGTAGTAAAAGTAGAGGCAAATCCGGCTATAAAAGACTCGGTAGGGATCTTCAAACAATCTTTTAAATTAGAAAAAGGGAAAACCTATCCGCTTACCACTTACCAGAGAGATGTAAAGACGATGACGGATCCACAAGGAAAGTCAATCACTGCGACCAGTGAATCTACCGATGAGATGAATTTTGTAGTGAATGACATTAAAGGAAATGTATATGACATGACTTTAAACCTTGTTGCTAAAAGAAATTCACAGTCAGCTCAAGGGAAAACATTGGTTGTAGACACTAAACTTCCGGAACCTAAAGAAGAAGAGCTAAAGATGCTTTGGATTGTTAACAGAGCTCTTACCAGCAATAAGCTGAATGTGAAAATGGACACCAAAGGAAACGTGATCTCAATTACAGGTTTCGAGCCTATCTACACCAAAGTAGCTAATGCAGTGGGAGCCTTAGTAAAAGATCCAACTCAGAAAGCGGGTGTAACAGCCAATTTAAAAGAAAGCTTTAACGAAAAAATATTAAAAGACCAGCTTTCAAAAAACCTGACCCTTATTCCTAAAAAAGGAGTGAAAATAGGAGAAAAATGGACGAGCAGTGAAAACGCAGATCCTAATGGTAAAATAAAAGTAACATCTAACTACACTTTGAAAAGTGCAGGAAATGGTATTGTAGAGGTTTCTATTTCAGGTGGAATTCCTAAAAAGACAGAAAAACAGGCTCAAGGCGCCATCACGCACAGCATGAGCAGCGAGCTTGTTCAAAACGGAACCATTAAGTTTGACCAAAATACAGGATGGATTACCAACCAGAACATCAATGTAAAAACATCACAAATTGAAACGATTTCAGACGGAAAGCAATCTCAGTCGATGAAAAGCATTTCAAACTCTTCTGTAATGGTGAACCCTTCCGGTAAATAAGAAAAAGAGAGTTTGAGAAGAAGCGATTTTTTAAATCCTGAATTTTAAACTTTGAACAAAAATCAAAAATTATGAAGTACATTCTTGAGTTAGTACTCTCTGCTATTATTATTTTCTTTGTCTGGAACATTCTGAAAAGAATTTTCTTTAAAACTTTTTACAGTTACAGATTTAACAATAATAATGGTTCAAACAACAAACAGCAGGACATTCATAGTTCAAACAAAGGAAAACAGAATCTTAACTGGGATGCAGAAACCGTAGATTTTGAAGAAGTAAAAGAGAGCAAAGATAAAAGGTAATAATTCCGAAAATAAAAGATAATAACCATCAGCATGGCGAAAAATAAAAACTTAATTTATATTGCAATTTCATTAGTTGTCTTTATAGTTTTAGCATTTTTATACTCCACTCCTGTTTTTACGGGAAAACAACTTTTCCAGCATGACATTGTACAATACAGAGGAGGAGCAAAAGAGCTTTTGGACTACAGAGCGAATACAGACAATGAAACCTACTGGAGCGACTCCATGTTTGGCGGAATGCCTACTTACCAGATGGGAAGTAGATTTAATGGTGATATCATTAAGAAAATTGACAGTTATCTGAACATTCTTCCCAGACCCGTCAATTATATTTTCTTACTTTTTTCAGGGTTTTTCCTTTTAGGAATGGTGGTAGTAAGAAACTGGAAATATGCCCTTCTGGGAGCAACATTCTTCGGACTTTCTACCTATTTTTATATTGCTATTGCGGCAGGTCACAATGGTAAGATCAATACACTTGAGTATTTTGCACCTCTTTTAGCAGGGATCTTACTTGTGTACATGCGGAAACAATACATTTGGGGATTTATTGTCACAACCCTTTTCATGGGGCTTCAGATTGCAGCGAACCATCCTCAGATGACCTATTACCTATTCATTGCATTAGGTTTCTTATTTATTTCAGAATTAATAAGAGTTATTCAGAAAAAAACTGAAGTTAAACACTTTCTGATCTCTTCGGGAATCGTTGCAGCATCATGCTTAATCGGTGTTGGGATGAATTCCCAAAGAATCATGGCTAACTCAGAATACATCAAGGAAACGGTTCGTGGAAAACAGATTTTAACCAACGACAGTCATACCGGAGGAAATTCGGGGATGGATAAAGAGAGTATGCTGATGTGGAGCTACGGAAAGCTGGAGACCTTAAACCTTTTCATTCCAAGATTAATGGGTGGCGGAAGTCAGGAACCGGAAGGCAAGGAAATGATGTCCAAAATCCAGGAACTGGTTCAACAAAATGTAGAATCCCAGACCGAATATGACAGAATTTCCAAAGGATTCGGTAGCCTTACCTATTGGGGAGATCAGCCGGGAACTTCGGGACCTGCTTATCAGGGAGCTATTGTTTGTTTCTTAGCTGTTTTAGGATTCTTTTTTGCCTCTAAAAAATACCGTTACTGGATTTTAGGAGCTTCTATTCTGACTATATTTTTGGCATGGGGAAGCAACTTCATGGCACTTTCAGACTTCTTTATAGACTTTGTACCGTTTTATAATAAATTCAGGGCACCATCCTCTATTTTGGTGGTGGTTGAGTTACTATTCCCGTTAATTGCCATTATTGGATTATATAAATTCTTTACGGACGAAAAACTGACAGAAGAATACAAACAGAAAATTCTTATGTATGTGGGAGGAGGAACATTAGGATTGATCTTAATCCTGCTTGTTTTTGGTAAATCTCTGCTAGGATTCCATACAGATAATGAACAGGCTTATTTACCTCCATTCCTACTGGATTATCTTACAGAAGAACGATTTAAATTGTTCAGAATAGATGCGATTAAAGCATTTATTTACGTAGCTATTACTGTTATTGTTTTATTTTTAAGCTTAAAGAAAAAACTGAATCAGAATATTGCTTTAGTTGTTATTGGAGTAGTAAGTTTATTTGATCTATGGTCAGTTAACAAACGTTACTTAAATGATGAAAACTATGTAGACAAGATCTTTGCAGAGAATCCTTTCCAAACTGAGAGTTCGGATCTTCTGGCTGAAAAGGTTCAGGGGAACCCGAATTTGGAATCGATTATTGCCAATGTAAATGTCAACAAAACGCTTGAAACTATTGCTGAAAAAGACAAAACGCATTACAGAATTTTCAATAATATTTTAGGAACATTCAGCGAGACCAACACTTCTTATTTCAAATCTTCAATCGGAGGCTATCACGCCGTAAAACTAAGAAGATATGATGACGTCATCAATGAATATTTCCAGGTAATGGATTCTGTAAAAGTTCCGAATATCCTGAACCTTCTGAATGCTAAATATTGGGTAGTGGGATCACCGGAGCAACCTCAGGCGATTCCAAATCCTACAGCCAACGGAAATGCATGGTTTGTAAGTGATCTAAAATTTGTAAACAGTCCGAATGAAGAAATCAAATCTATCGGGATTATTGACAACAAGAAAACAGCGGTAATCGCTTCTACTGATAAAGAATATTTCAACAATAAACCTGTTCAGGCAGACTCTACTGCAACGATCAGCTTAACGGGATATCAGCCGAATGAACTTGAATTTAAATCAAAATCAAGAACACCTCAGTTAGCGGTATTCTCCGAGATTTATTATCCTCATGGCTGGAAAATGTTTGTAGACGAAAAAGAAGTTCCTTACATCAAAGCGGATTATTTGCTTCGTGCCGTTCACGTTCCTGCAGGAAATCATACTATCAGAATGATCTTTGAGCCGGAAGTTATTAAAAAAGGAAAATGGATTTCTCTTCTGTGTTTCGGTCTGTTAATCGTACTAAGCGGACTCGGAATTTTCCTGATGAATAAAAACAGGAAGAAAGAAATCGTTATTAAAGAAGCATAAATTACACTCTGCCATTCTGAGTGAAGAGTCTTTATATTCCCTTCACTCAGAATGACAAAAGAACGTATAGTTTACTCTACAATTAATGGAACACAAAAAAATATTGATCATCACCTATTACTGGCCTCCTGCGGGAGGTCCTGGTGTTCAAAGGTGGCTGAAGTTTGCAAAATATTTACCCGATTTCGGATGGAAACCTATTATTTTTACTCCGGAAAATCCAAGTTATCCATTATTGGATGAAAGCTTACTGAAAGACGTTCCTGAGAATATTGAAATCGTAAAGACAAAAATATGGGAGCCTTATCAGTTGGCAGAAAAGCTGAATAAAAGCAATAAAAAATTTAAAGCCGGACAATTTGATGTCGGTAAAAATCAAAGCTGGAAATCAAAGCTTTCGATTTGGGTAAGAGGTAATTTTTTCATCCCTGACGCACGCGTTTTCTGGGTAAGACCTTCGGTAAAGTTCCTTGAACACTATTTAAAAGAAAATAAAATTGATGTGGTAGTGACTTCCGGTCCTCCCCATTCTTTACATTTGATCGGTTTAAATTTAAAAAAGAGGCTCCCTCAGTTAAAATGGATTGCCGATTTCCGTGATCCATGGACAGAAATTTCTTATTACAAGCATTTAAAGCTTACCAAAAGTTCAGATCAGAAACACCGTCAATTAGAAAGTCAGGTTTTCAAAAATGCCGATATCACTTTGGCAACAAGCTATACAGATGCAGAAAATTTCAGAAAAAACGGAGCCAATGCAATTTGTATTACCAATGGATTTGATGTTGAATTAAATGTTAAGTCGTTAAATCGTAAAGATGCTCAATCGCGTATTGAAAGCTTTACAGCTCAACAACCTAACAATTTAACTCCTTCACAACTTACTGGCACAACTCAATTCACGTTAAGCTATATCGGTGTCTTAGAACAATTGAGAAATCCTGAAAATCTTTGGAAAGCACTTGATGATCTGGTAAAAACAAATCTGGATTTTGCAGAGAACTTCAGCTTAAAATTTGCAGGAAGAGTAGATGATAAAATCTTACACGAAATTGAAAACACCGGATTAAAAAATTATATTTCAAATCTGGGGTATCTGTCTCATGACAAAGCTATTGAAGAAATGGCAAAATCCTCACTTTTATTGATCACCAATTTTCCAAATGAATCCTCTAAAGGAATCATCCCAGGAAAGATTTTTGAATATCTGGCAACCGGAAAACAGATTATTTCTTTTGGACCGGATGATGCTGATGTTTCAAAAATTCTGAATGAAACTAAAGCGGGAAAACATTTCAGTTATAATGATTCAGAAAGCATTAAGAGCTTTATTTTAGAAAAGTTCGAGCTGTGGAAAAACGGAACCCTTTCTGAAAACACTCAGAATATTGAGCAGTTCTCCAGAAAAAATCTGACCAAAAAATTGGCTGAAATACTGGGTTAAAAATTTTAAAACGCAAAGATTTATTCAGATTAAATCTTTGCGTTAGTATTTTATATCGTCCATTGATCATTTACTACCGCAACCAGATAATATTTCCCGTTAAGCTCTTCAAAAACCAGACGGAGGCTTTTCCAGTCCATCTCTGCATTAGCTTCTGATCCTTTCATATAATTCTCCGTAAAGTCTGCCTTTGGATAGATTGCCTTCAGATTATTTAGTGAATTCCCCTTCCCTAAGAATTCATTAAAAGCAACCTGCCCTGTTGCAAAATCTTTAGAATACACCCATTTTGTAAGGTAATTGTCTATGGTAGCTTTATACAATTCACCTGAACCATCCAATGTTCCCCATGTAAATAGAGTTTTAGTCGGTTGATATTTCATAAAATCGGATTTGGAAAAATTTTTATCTTCCTTAGGGTTTACAAAAGCGTACATCGAAAAACGAACTCCTTTTTCCGGATGAATAAAATCAGAAAACCTTTTATAATCTTTATCCTTTAAAGTCTGAACAATCTCTTCATTAAGCTGTTTTAAAGCCTCATCTTTGCTTAGCTCAACCTGAGTAACTTTTGTAGCATCAGTTTTTACATATCGGGTAGAATCTGTTTTATCATTGATAAATTTATCAGGATTTTTCTTACAGGCAATTACGCTCAGAATAAGTAATGAAACAAATAGTTTTTTCATATTTTTTAATGTTTGATGTAAAAAATTCACCAAAAGCAATGCCATATCCGACTGCTAGAACGAATGAAATACACATTATATTACTCCTTTAGTTTTTTATCTATCACTAAAAGTGCTTTGCATCAGTTTTTTGTACTTTTGTGAGATGGAAATTTTGGATATTCTTATTATCGGCGGAGGTCCCATCGGACTGAATTGTGCATTAGAAGCTCAAAAAAATAATCTTACTTATTTAATTATTGAAAAAGGAACCATTGTAAATTCTTTGTATAACTATCCTTTATACATGAGATTTTTCTCTACTGCGGAAAAGCTGGAAATTGATAACATTCCTTTTATATCAACGGCACCAAAACCTGGCAGGCAGGAAGCTTTGGAGTATTATCAGGGAATCACAAGACAAAGAAACTTGAACATCAACTTGTATGAAAAGGTTGAAAAAGCATCCAAAGAAAATGAAATTTTTACAATTGAAACATCCAAGGGAAAATATTTCTCTAAAAATGTGATCATTTCAACGGGATTTTATGATATTCCGAACCTGATGAATATTCCGGGAGAAAACTTACCTAAAGTAAAGCATTATTATACGGAGCCTTATCCATATGCCCAACAGAAAATTGTGGTTATAGGATCGAGTAATTCTGCAGTAGATGCAGCATTGGAAACTTATAGAAAAGGTGCAGAAGTTACGATGATTATCCGTCATTCTGAGATTTCAAAAAGTGTAAAATACTGGGTAAAACCGGATATTGAAAACCGGATTGCGGAAGGAAGCATTAAAGCTTTCTTTAATTCAGAAATTATAGAAATTAAGGAGCATTCTGTCATTTTTAAAGATGATAAAGGAAAAATCAATGAAATTGAAAATGATTTTGCACTGGCTATGACAGGCTATATTCCTGATTTTAATTTTCTGAAAAACTCAGGAATCGAATTACAAGGCGACTCCCAGAATCCTCTTTACAATCCTGAAACCATGGAAACCAATGTTTCTAATTTATACCTTGCCGGTGTAGTGTGTGGCGGAAAAGATACCCATCTCTGGTTTATTGAAAATTCAAGAGTACATGCCGAGATGATTGTGAAACATATTCTTTCGAAATTCTAACCCGTTTATATAGTTTAAATAACATAAAAAGACAAGCTTTTTAAGCTTGTCTTCTGTAAAAATTTATTTTAAATTTTACGCCATTGGGTCATTCTGACACAGCCTGAAGAGACGCGAACGTAGTTCAAAGAATCTCATTATGTTGCATATAGCTTAGATTCTTCATTTCACTGCGCTACATTCAGAATGACAGCGTCATAATAATAAGAAAGCAGGATAGTATAAAATTGTATATAATTGCCTTATTTTATCCTTCAATTTCCAACTCTTTTTTATCCTTAATCAACCATGGAACAATAAAATAAAAAGCAACAGCAATAATTGTAGCCAATATCCCTGTTCCAATCCATAACACATTGAATCCGAATTTTTCAGCAATTAAAGTTCCCAAATACGGAGTGACAATAAATGCCACGGAAAATGAAATTCCGTTTAATCCCATATAAGCTCCCTTATTATTTTTGCCGGATCTCAGCGCTGTAATGGTCGACATAAAAGGCAAGGTCCAGATTTCTCCTATACAAAGTAATGTCATGGAAATAACCAAAGTAATAATACTGTAGTCAAACGCCATCATAGCATAGGAAAATCCACAAATAAAGGTTCCCAGTAACATTGTTACAGCCAGGTTAAAATGCTTTTCGGCAATCTGTACAAATCCCATTTCGAGCAATACAATCAGAAAACCACTATATCCTAAGATATATCCTATATTCTGCTGACTCAGTTTTGCTGTATCTTTATAGAAAATCGTCAATGTACTGAACAGCTGAAAGAAGCAAATGGAGAACAGCATACAAAAGAAACAGTATATCAGGAATTTACCATCACGATACGGCGAATTTTCTTTCTTTATTTCAACTACTTCTTTTACCTTTTTTGCTTTCAATTTAGCAATTTTATTACGTTTTCTGAAAAATATAATATAGAGGATTCCTGCTAATAAAGCCGCCAAAGCATTGGAGAAAAATAAAAATTCATACGAAATTGCAGACAATATTCCGCCCAAAGCAGGACCTATTGAAAATCCTAAATTAACCGCCATTCTGTTCAATGAAAATGCTCTGGTTATATTTTCCGGTTTTGCATATTTTGTAATCGCCACCGAGTTAGCCGGGCGGAATGCATCACTTATGATACTCTGAAGCAAAATAATTGTAGCTACTCCAATTTCTGTTTTGAAAACAGGAATTAAGCAAAATAAAGGAACGCTCAACAGCAAACTCATGTACTGAACTTTATATTCTCCAATTTTATCAGTAATATAACCTCCCAGCCACGATCCAATTACAGATCCTATACCAAAAAAGCTGAGAACGATTCCCGTATTTTCTATACTGAATTTCAAATGATCAGTCATATAAACTCCCAAAAAAGGAAGTACCATAGAACCGGCCCGGTTAATAAGCATTACTAATGCAAGCATCCAGCTTTCCCGAGAAAGCCCTTTGAAAGAATTTGTATATAAATGTATAATTTTCACAATTTTTATATTTTAAGGTGATTTGATAGGGTTTAAATAAAAAAACAGGACTTAAAAAATTAAGCCCTGTTTTCATTTATATAAAATAAATAATTTTTACTCCGGCTTATAAGAGTCTTTTAAAGTCACAGTTCTATTGAACACAAAATTGGTATCCGTAGAATCCTGATCCTTCGTAAAATAACCAATTCTCTGGAATTGAAGAGGTTCTCCAACCGTCACATCTTTTAAACTAGGCTCAGCAAATCCCTGAACTGTAGTTACAGAATTTGGATTGATGAAATTTAAGAAATCAACATCCTTCTCAGCATCAGGCTGTTCCACAGTGAATAATTTATCGTAATTTCTTACTTCCACAGGAATTGCATGTTTTGCCGAAACCCAGTGAATGGTACCTTTTACTTTTCTTAAACTTTCTTCAGTTCCGCTTCCCGACTTAGATTTTTCGTCATAAGTCGCATAAATTGTCGTGATTTCTCCATTTTCGTCTTTCTCTACTCTTTCACCTTTAATGATGTAAGCAGATTTCAAACGAACTTCGCCACCTAACTTTAGTCTGAAGAACTTATTATTAGCTTCTTCCTTGAAGTCTTCACGTTCAATATATAATTCTCTCGAAAAAGGAATTTCTCTGGTTCCTGCATCTTCCTGTTCAGGATTATTTTCAGTTTCCAGCCATTCTTCCTGTCCTTCAGGATAGTTTTCAATGATTAATTTGACCGGATCAACTACCGTCATCACACGCTTCGCCACTTTATTCAGGTCTTCACGAACGCAGAACTCCAATAACTGAAGCTCAATTAAGTTTTCTCTTTTAGCAACCCCTACTTTTTCAATAAAATTTCTGATAGCAGTAGCAGTATACCCTTTTCTTCTCATTCCGGAAATGGTAGGCATTCTTGGATCATCCCAACCGTTTACTACATTTTCAGCAATCAGCCTTTGCAGTTTTCTTTTGGAAGTGATCATATAAGAAACGTTCATTCTTGCAAATTCTCTCTGCTTGTTTCTCACCTTACCTTCATCATATACCTGATCCAGATACCAGTCATAAAGCGGTCTGTGATTTTCAAACTCTAAAGAACAAAGTGAGTGTGAAATTTGTTCAATATAATCGGACTCACCATGTGCCCAGTCGTACATCGGGTAAATTTTCCAATCTGTACCGGTTCTGTGATGAGGTTTATTCAAAATTCTGTACATTACAGGATCACGCATATTCATATTCGGCGAAGTCATATCGATTTTTGCACGAAGAGACATAGAACCACTTTCGAATTCACCGTTTTTCATTCTTTCAAATAAGTCTAAAGACTCTTCAACAGGACGGTTTCTGTATGGAGATTCAATTCCCGGTTCTGCAGGATTTTTTCTTTGCTCTGTAATTACTTCAGACGGCTGCTCATCTACATAAGCTTTTCCATCTTTAATTAACTGAACTGCCCAATCGTAAAGCTGCTGGAAGTAATCGGATGCATACAAAACTTTATCCCATTTGAAACCTAACCATTCAACGTCTTTCATAATAGAATCTACGAATTCCTGCTCTTCTTTTTCAGGGTTCGTATCGTCGAAACGAAGGTTTACGGGAGCATTGTATTTTTCACCCAAACCAAAATTGATGCAGATCGCTTTAGTATGACCTACATGCAGATAACCGTTTGGTTCAGGCGGAAAACGGAAACGGATCTGATCTCTTCTCAGACCGTTTGCCAAATCATCTTCGATAATTTGCTCAATAAAATTGAGTGATTTTTTTTCTTCTTCCATTAAAATTCGCTTTAAAATGTCGAATACTACGACAATTTGCAAATTTAAGAAAATTTAAGGGTAAAAAAAATTGAATGTCATTATATAGAACTTAAAAAATTCACCAATTTGTTATTTTTTCTTAACCTTAGATAAAAAACCTTAAATAATTGTCCAAGTAAAGATTTTTAATCTTATTTTTGTGCTTCAAGAATAACACTCACAGTGTTGTACCGTTTTTGAAAAAATTATCACTATATCATGAAAAAAATAAAATCTAAATTCTCACAATTTGTTGATTACATCAAAAAAGTCATTTTTGTAGAAAACGTAGTTTAAGATTTTAGCTTTTTTGATTATTCAATTTTAAAATAAAGCTCTTCACCGCTCAATTTTAGCTGTGTATCGAAGTTATTTGTGAACAATCCTCCAGTTCCTAACCCTTGAGGCATTTTATTATTTTTGGTAAATGTGTACTGAGCAATCGCATTTAAGCCAATATTACTTTCCAGAGCAGACGTAATCCACCAACCGATATTTTTTTCTTCCGCAAGCGAAATCCATTCATCGCAGCCTGCAAAACCACCGACGAGTGCAGGTTTTAAAATAATATATTGTGGCTTAATGGCTTCTAATAATTCTTTCTTTCTATCAAAATCAATAATCCCGATCAATTCTTCATCTAAAGCAATCGAGGTCGGAGTTTGTGCACATAAATCTGCCATATCTTTCCAATTTCCTGCCTTAATAGGCTGTTCAATAGAATGAATATCCAAATCCGCCAATTGCTGCAAAACAATTTGCGCTTCTTCTTTTGTGAACCCGCCATTGGCGTCAACACGAAGTTCCAACACTTCTTTTGAAAATTTTTGTCTCAGTTTCTGAAGAACTTCATATTCAGATTTCCAGTCAACTCCTATTTTTAATTTAATGCAGTGAAAGCCTTTCTCCAGCTTATCCTGAATCTGTTCTTCCATATATCCAACATCTCCCATCCAGATCAAGCCATTGATGATAATCGGAGTTTTTCCTTTTGTAAATTCACTCGGAAAATATAGGTTTCCTCCATATTTTAAATTTAAAACAGCCTGTTCATAGCCAAACCAGATAGACGGAAATTCTCTTAGCTCTTCTTTTAAAAATTCGAAATCTTGATTAATATTTTCACAAAGCCATTGGAGTTTTTCTTCATAATCCGGTCTGTCATCAAAACTTAGCCCCCTGAAAACCGCACACTCTCCTATTCCTTTTTTCCCATTTTCGGAAACTTCCAGAATAAAGGTTTCTTTTTCATGCAAAACGCCGCGAGATGTTCCACTCGGGCGTTTAAATTGTAATAAATATCTTGAATATTCTGCTTTCATTATTTTACGCTATCGATTCGCATGAACTCTTCTGCCTTCTCAACCATTTCTACGCTTCCGCAGAAGAAAGGAATTCTTTGATGGAGCTCTGTCGGTTCAATTTCCAGGATCCTTCTGAAACCGTCTGTAGCTTTTCCTCCAGCCTGTTCCGCTAGGAAAGCCATCGGGTTACATTCATATAATAATCTCAATTTTCCATTTGGAGCCTGTGAGTAAGACGGATAAATATAAATTCCACCTTTCAGCATATTTCTGTGAAAATCAGCTACCAATGAACCAATATATCTTGAAGTATAGGGTCTGTCTCCCTCCTCCATCTGACAATATTTAAGGTAATTTTTAACTCCTTGAGGGAATTTAATATAGTTTCCTTCGTTGATGGAATAAATTTTCCCTGTTTTCGGGAAAGTCATGTTCGGATGAGAAAGATAATAAGTTCCTAAAGAAGGATCAAGTGTAAATCCGTTCACTCCATTTCCTGTCGTATAAACAATCATTGTTGACGAACCATAAATTACGTATCCCGCTGCAATCTGATTGATTCCTTTTTGTAAAAAGTCTTCCAGCTGAACCGGGGTTCCCGGCTCTGTAACTCTTCTGTAAATTGAGAAAATTGTTCCTACAGAAACGTTTACGTCAATATTTGAAGAACCATCCAAAGGGTCGATCAAAACAACATATTTGCTTAAATGACCGTTTTCACCACATTTAATATCAATAAAGTCATCATTTTCTTCAGAGGCAATCCCACAAACCACCTCTCTTTGAGATAATGCTGTAATAAAAATCTCATTCGCAATCACATCCAGCTTTTGTTGTTCCTCTCCCTGAACATTTTGGTTTCCGGCAGCACCTGCAATGTCTACAATTCCTGCTTTGTTTACTTCTCTGTTTACAACTTTTGAAGCCAGTCTTATTGCACTAAGAAGACGAGAAAACTCTCCTGTAGAATACTGAAAATCATCTTGTCTATCAATAAGAAACTCTCCTAAAGTTTGTAATGGTTGCTCTGACATATTTTTCTTTTTACGTTTTCTCCAAATTTCGTAAAATTTATCACAATTAAAAAAAATTATCAACAAAAGACCTTACCATCTGTTTATCAATCTAATACAACCTTATTTAATAGAAATAACAACACCTTATCATAAAAAATGTCTCCCCTTTTCTTGAAGCAATCTGAATGATTTCACCCTATTCTTAATTTTAATAAAATCTTAAGCCTGTACAAAAGCAAGACTATTTCATATCTCACCGTAAATGTATAATTTTGTCACCCGTAAAAAACTCTCATAAATTTTTATCTAACAATTTTATTATTAACAATTTAATGAAGATTTTCAAGTTTGGTGGAGCATCGGTAAAAGATGCTGAAAGTGTAAAGAATGTCTCTATGGTGCTAAAAAGCCAGGGATTTTCAAAATGTCTGCTGGTAATTTCAGCAATGGGCAAAACAACTAATGAATTGGAAAAAGTGGTAGAACTTTATTTCAAGAAAGATAACTATCAAACTGAAATTGAGAAGATAAAACAAAAGCATATAGAGATTGCTGAAGGTTTGTTCCCTGAGAAGCATGCGGTTTTCGCAGAGATCAATCTGTTTTTTGATGATATAGACTCTTTTTTAAGAAGAAACAAATCTCCTAACTACAATTTTGTTTACGATCAGGTAGTGAGCTGTGGAGAAATGATTTCTACGAAAATTGTAAGTGAATATTTAAATGAAATTCAGTTTACCAATCAGTGGTTAGATGCAAGAGATTATGTAAAAACAGATAACTCTTATAGAGAAGGGGTTGTAAACTGGATAAATACCGAAGAGTTAATTTCACATCTGAATAAAGAGAACTGCTACGTTACACAAGGTTTTATCGGATCAGACGACAACAACTTTACTGTAACACTGGGGAGAGAAGGTTCTGACTACTCTGCTGCAATCTTCGCTTATTGTCTGAATGCAGAAGCTATGACGATATGGAAAGATGTTCCGGGAGTTATGACCGGAGATCCGAGAAAATTCCAGGATGTTTCCTTACTGTCAAATATCTCTTATGAAGAGGCCATAGAAATGGCATATTACGGAGCAAGTGTTATTCACCCGAAAACATTGCAGCCGCTTCAGCAAAAAAATATTCCATTCTATGTAAAATCTTTTGTAGATCCTACCAAAGAAGGTACAAAAGTAGGAGCTTCAGATAAAAATCAAAACGAAGAATCATATATTTTAAAAGAAAATCAGACTTTACTGAAAATCTCTACCAGAGACTTCTCTTTCATTGCAGAAGATCATATGAGTTTAATTTTCGGGTATTTATCTAAATACAAAATTAAGGTTTCGTTGATGCAGAATTCAGCTATTTCATTAGCTTTATGTCTGGAAGATAAATTCAATACCATTGATGAGCTTAATAATGAACTTCAAAAAGTATTTGAAACTGAAGTTGTAAAAAATGTATCTTTATTTACTGTAAGAAATGCGAAGATGGAGAACATTGATAAATTTTACCAGGAAAAAAGTGTATTATTGGAGCAGATTTCGAAGAACACACTTCAAATGGTAACAAAATAACGCAAATTGCGACTAAACACACATGAGTTTAATATCGAAAAACGATTTGATTAAAGCTTCCGGCTTAAATAAAATAGGGTTCCTTAAGAATCCTGTTGCAGCTGCTGTAATGAGCATTGCAAAAATAAATGAAGTCAACAAATTATACGATAAACTAAAAGACAAGGAAGATAAAGACTTTTTCGACTCATTTGTGAGAGAAAGAAACTTAAGTTATATTGCTTTTGAAGAAGATTTGGCAAAAATTCCTAAAACAGGACCGTTTATTCTGGTTTCCAACCATCCGCTCGGCGCTATTGACGGAATTTTAATGTGTAAAATCTTATCAGAAATCCGTCCTGATTTCAAGGTCATGGGGAATTTCCTTTTGGAAAAGATCAAACCGATGGAGCCGTATGTAATTTCTGTAAATCCTTTTGAGAACAGAAAAGACGCTTACAGCAGCTCTTCAGGAATGCGTGAATCATTGAAGCATTTACAAAACGGAGGCTGTATAGGTATTTTCCCGGCAGGAGAAGTTTCCAACAAAAACAATCCATACGGAGAAATTTTAGATAAGGAATGGGAAAAACCGGCATTAAAGCTTATCAGAATGGCAAAAGTACCGGTAGTTCCTATGTATTTTCATGCAAAAAACAGCCGTTTATTTTATCAGGTAGCAAAACTTCATCCGAATTTGCAAACCCTGATGCTTCCTGCAGAAATGATGAATGACAGGGAAAAGCCTATCAGAATCAGGATAGGAAGACCTATCACCGTGAAGGCAATGGATGATATGGAAACCATTGAAGAATTGGGTGAGTTTCTGAAACGTAAGGTTTATATGATGAAATCTTACTATGAAAAAAGGAAATCTTTGGCTCAAAGTATTAATCTTCAAAATCTGTATGTAAAATTCCCTTTACTTAAAGAAGAAAATATCGTTCAGAATATTATAGACGAAACTCCAAAAGAAGATATTCTTAAGGATATCAATAAACTGAAAGGTACTGATAAAATGTTTTTCAGTAATGGAAATTACGAGGTATATTTCACTTCTTACGAGGAGATCCCTTCTATCATGAGAGAAATCGGACGTCAGAGAGAGCTCACTTTCCGTGCAGTAGGTGAAGGAAGCAATCTTCCTTTCGACTTGGACGAATATGATAAGCACTATCATCACCTTTTCCTTTGGGACAATGCAGAGGAAAAATTAGTGGGGGCTTACCGAATGGCTTTAGGGAAGGAAGTGATGAAGAGATTCGGTATCAAAGGATTCTATACCAGTTCCCTATTTGAATTTGAGCAGGACATTCATCCTTTCTTTAAAAAGGTCATTGAAATGGGCCGTGCCTATATCTGTCAGGAATACCAGCAAAAACCACTTCCACTTTTCCTTTTATGGAGAGGAATCGTACATGTTTGTCTGAGAAATCCGGATCATAAGTTCTTAATGGGGGGAGTAAGTATTTCCAATAAGTTTTCCGAGTTTTCAAAATCCCTGATGATTGAGTTCATGCGTTCCAATTATTATGACTCTGCCGTAGCTCAGTACATTACTCCACGAAACGAATACAAAGTAAAGCTTAGAGACAGAGATAAAAATCTGTTCTTTGATGAAATGGAATCTGATTTAAATAAATTAGATAAGATTATTGATGACCTGGAACCGGAACTAAGGCTTCCTGTCTTGATAAAAAAATACATCAAACAAAACGCAAAAGTAATTGCCTTCAATGTTGATCCTAACTTCAATGACGCGATTGACGGGTTGATGTATATAAGAATAAGCGATCTTCCTGAAAATACGATAAAACCTGTATTGGAGGAAATGAGCGAGCAGATAAGAAAGGAACAGGAAAATAATTCAACTGAGAATCAATAGGTTTTTAAGTTTTGCTAAAAAAAGTCCGGTTAATACTTGCTTTGTATACCAAAACTTACTACTTTTGCATCACTTTAAAACAACGAAGTAAGTCAAACAAAAATATAATGGTTTCTTAGCTCAGTTGGTAGAGCAATGGATTGAAAATCCATGTGTCCCTGGTTCGATTCCTGGAGAAACCACTTTAAAACCTCTAATTTATTTAGAGGTTTTTTTGTTTATATAAATACGGTAAGGGTTTATAAATTTCTATAAAAAAATCACAGTCATTTTTGACTGTGATTTTTTATTATTTTTTAGGATGCTTTTTCCTCCATTCCGCTATATTCATAGGTTGATTATCCGGGCCGCAAGTTCCATTATATTCACATTCCTCAACGAAATATTCATCATAGTCTGCATTATCCCACCATTCTTTAAATTTTGGAAGATTGAAATAATTATTTTTCTGTAAAATATCTCTAGAGCTATCACCCAAAAAGAAACGCAATCTACCCATCATTTTCGTCCCGTCTTTATAAGATGGATTATATTTATATTGTTCTGCAAAATAAGCTAGATTAGCCATTATTTTCACTTTCTCTGTTTCTGTTAAAATTTTTGATTCGGGACTTTCATTGTTCTCCAAATACTCTAAATATCCTTTGATATTGTCCAGGATAAATCTATTCTGTGAGGAATCATTGGGGGCATACAGTTTTTGAAGCTCTTTAAAGGTATTAGCATGAATTCTTATACCTTCATTGCAATCTTTTACCCAGAAAAGCTTACCATAATCAGATGGATCTTTTTTATCAAACTTCGTCCGTTCAATAACCCATTTTAGCAAATCAGCATCTTGCGTATACCCAAAAGTCTTTACCAAGCTTTCCATAAAATACGAATCATTAAGAGTAAGCCATTTGTATTGAGCTTTGTTATCATTCAATAGGTATAAATTACGGGCAATCAATGTTTGAATATTTTTTTTCCTCTGTTCCTTCAAATTAGAAATGTCTTTCCAAAAATATTTTTTAACCTCATTACCACTTGCATCTTTATAGCTCTTGGGAGTTACGTTTTCTTCCTGAGCTGTTTCAGCATATGTTTTTTGATAATCAATAATGGTAGGCAGAAGATAAAGATCAGTAATAAAATTTTGATTTTTAACAACAAATATTCCATTATTTTCTGCGTTATTCGGAACATAGTTTAATGTCTTATCACATTTATCAATAAAATTGACATACAGAAATTTACTGGTTGACTTTTGATCAATAATCCTGTTAAATATTTGTTTTATTTTAGCACTAAATTCTTCATTACTAACAGTCTTGTAACCATTATCCAAAAGTAATTGGTTGAGTATAGGAATTGTTACTTCAATATCTTTTTCAGAATACTTATATGGATTATCAAAAGAAGGTTTTCCGTATTCTAATTGTTTTTTAAGCATAGCATTAACATCTTGATTAAATTCTAAACCCGCCGAACTTTCTTTAACGACGCTTGTATTGTTAGGATTATCAGTTTTTTTATCCTGACATGATACCAAAACTGAGGAAATAAAAAGCAGGCTAATTAAAATTCTATATTTCATTTTTTCTTTTTCTTTTAAAGTTCAGATCCTTTTGCACCAGGATTTCCTTTATATTCCGGTAAATTATAATCTGCATCGGTGATTTCGTAATTCTGTGGAACTACATATGCAAAATAGTCAGAAATATCATACGATACACAATACAATTTTTGTGACTGGTTCCCTCCTAATATAACAACTTTATTTCCTTTCTTTCCAGCAACAAAACCAACATGACCTCCTCCTGATCTGGTTTTCACAGCAATTGCACCATAAACCGGTTTTTTCAAATCTTTTCCTTCAGCCCACGTTGCCCATTTTAGCGCTCTTACGGCATCATATCCTTTATCAGTAGTAACTCCTTCGTATCCGTAATGCTTCATGATCCAGTTAACAAATGCTGCACACCATGCTATATCTTGTTCATTTTTTGTACCATTCTTCATTTCAGTTTCATAAGGTGTTCCGTCAAAAAACTTCTGGATTTCTTTATTGGTGCCCGTTTCAACGAGATTTTTAGCTTCTTCCTTCCAAACCAGTTCCATCCATG
Source organism: Chryseobacterium sp. (assembly GCA_039594975.1). GTDB lineage: Bacteria > Bacteroidota > Bacteroidia > Flavobacteriales > Weeksellaceae > Chryseobacterium. The sequence goes on from JBCNMJ010000021.1 coordinate 34,446, forward strand.
GAGCTCTTCCTTCAAGATTTGGCATAGCTACGGCTTCTCCATCACAGACTTTTTTATCATATTTAAACCATGTTTTCAACTTCCCTAAAGCCTTTTTACGGCCTTCCCATCCTATAGGCGGTTTTTCCAATCTGTCGGCAGGAGCATACCCATTCAAAATTTTCCCTTGTAAGAAAAAATATTTTTCCTCCTCTTCTTCCATCAAAATTCCAAGTTCTGTAAGACTTTTTCCTAATCCTTTGCTAAAGTAAGTCCGTTTCCAGGCAAGAGTTTCCGTAAGTTCTTTAGAATATGTTTTTTTAGGATTAAGCTCCCATGAGGGGACTTTTTTGAAATTAAAAATCCATCCTCCTACATCTACTGCATTGTGAAGATTTTTAGATATAAGATCTGCATTATCATCAAGAAATTTATTCTCATCAGCATATCTATCTTTTCCGTAGTTTTTATAAGGTCCTGGACTATTGTAATATCCGGTTCCATCATCAATCCCAGTAATTTGTAATATACCTCGACCTTTATATGTACTCTGACTAGACAGGTATTTACTTTTCTCTTCTTTACTCTGAACAAAAAAACCTGTTTCTTCAGATACATTTGCAAGGAATGAAATTTTCTGCATACAACGATTAATTCCATTACTAGCAAACATAGCGTTTACCTCGGCCGTTAAACTTTTAATTGTTTTATCTGTAATATCACAGCTTTCGCTGATTCCTTTCCAAATTTCAGTACCTCCTGTCATTGTTTTAATAAGGTCTTCCATTTCTTTTTCGGTAAAACCACGATTACAATAACACGTTTTTTGCTTTCTCACCTCCGCCATTTCCACCATTACAGGCATTACATCGTTATCTATAGCTTCTGGAGTTTCTTTCTGGGAAACCTTTAGGCATCCATTTTCATAGAAAATAAACTGCTTTCGCAATTCCAACATTTCTTGTTGAGTAAATGGTGTTCCATCTTTTTTCTTGGCATAAATCCCCAGCTTTTCCATATCTTCCGTTCTAACCAGATTCGCAGGAAGTGTACTATTGATCGTAAACTGACTTTTTTCTATTTTCCAAACCTTTTTTTTCGGATCAGCAGGATCCTGAACCTGGCGTGAAACCTGTGCTATATAATAATCAAAGTTTTTCGGTGGATTTTTCCATTCTTCTTTGGGAGTAAAGGAAACTTCAAGCAAACCATCTTTTCCGGTTTTTTCTTCGTTATAACTTTGTTTGCTTTCGTGGGTGTAGGTAATGTGATCATTTTCATTCATTCCTTCTTTAGGAATTTCTTTGAGCACATCAATTTTAAGGGTTTCTTCCGTCATATTAACAGTATGCACCCAAAGTTTATGAGTCTTTCCATAGAAAGTCTGCATACGCTGGATATCTTTACCATCTTCAGTGGAAAACATTATGGAAACAATTTTCTGTTCTGAAGTGATCACCAGTTCTTCATTAGAATCCAAAACTTCCAGATAAGTTGTGGTTCCGTCTACCACTACCGGACGTGTTCCCTGAATAGAAATAGCAGATGGCAATACAACTTCTGTGGATGATCCAGGCTGAAGCTCCACTGTGAATATCATACGATAAGACGGATTAGGATTCTCGGTTGTCTTAGGAATAGCTGCCTCCATTTTTTTCTTATAATTATCATTGGTAGTGATCATAAAAGACGCCTTTCCTTCATTATTAAGAGTCACATTTTTCTCCTCCAACATGTATTTATCTTTCTCTTTGTAAAAATCGTCACCCTCTCCTTTCACCCAAATTTTCACTTTTAATGCCTGATTCTGGAGTCCATCAATTTCCAGGAAGCCATATGTTTCTTCTGCAAATCCTGTTTCGGTACGTTTCACACCGGTTCCGTATGCCCAAAGAGCTCTTTTTACAGACGGTTCTGATACTTTTATTTTAGCTTCAATCTTTTTATTGTCGGTATAATCTCCGGTCAAATAAGCTGAAATGACATACTCGCCGAGTTCATTAAAGGTAAGGGTTCCATCTCCGTTATCGGTCACATTCTGCGGAACTTCTAATTTTATAACCTCATTTCCGGCAAGAGTGGCAATTCTTGCAGTGGCAGTATATTTTACTTTTGTTCCTTTAGGAATATTTGCAGCCGGAAGGGTAAATTTATCTACAACGTTTTTAATGACTTCAAAATTAAAACAGTCGGATCCCGAAAAAGCAGGCTGTTTTCCACTTCCTAATGGATTAGCATAAGCTTCCAATGTATATTTACCAAAATATTGGCTATTATCGACGTGAGCATCATTATAAAGCAGTTCCGAAACTTTCTTATTGATAGCTCCCGTTTTAAATGATGATGAACTTTCAAATGCAGTGAGCCTTCCTGTGCCTTCTTTTTTTAGATACCAATACACAGAGGTTGCTGCAGGCATGTAGTTAACATTAAACCTTGAAGCTTTCACTTTGAGCATATCGCTAAACCTCAACAAACCTGCATCTCCCGTAACGCCCATTACGCCTAAAGAGTTTTCTATTTTAACCTGTATAGATTCAGGTTTCGGATCGGAAGGATCTGTAAATGCCTCTACGGTATAGGTTCCGGCATTCTTAAAAGTCAGCAATACTTTTCCGGCTATATTACTTACACCAACAAGGTGAGAAGCAGAAACACCCGTAGAACTGTTATACAATACTGTTGTTCCTTGCTTTACCCTCCATTGAGCCGAGGTCACAATAGGGTTGAAAACATTTCGATTTAAGATTTTCAACTGATCAGCACTTGTATTAAGCTTCAACTCAACAGATAAAGGAAAAGGGATATTAACCAAAGTTGAGGTACCGGGAGACACAATTTTTTTAACAAAATCCTTAACAACCTCAATAATAATGGAACAATTATTATCACCCGGCTTCTTTCCGTATGCTTCGATGCGGTATTTCCCTTCTTCAAGGCCGCTAAAGATCTTACTCATAGACTGATTAAAAACACTTCCTAGTCCAATAAAGGTTTTAATTTTATCCTTAGTTCCATCACCCTTAAAAAGCGCCCAGATAATTTTTGTACCATCTCCTTTAAACTGTGCACTAAGAGACAGGTTATCTATTGCTATAGGGTTCATAAATGAATTGAAGATCCCCCCTGTCATCTGAATATAATAATAAGTTCCCGATGGCTTGGCTACAGAAAAGGGCAAGGTCATAGAAATGGAAGCTACAGATATGGCAGAGGTAGAAGCAGATGAGACAGACCATTGTGGTGAAGTGTTGGCTACTGAAAATTCGTCCGCTTCTTTAACATCAATCTGTGAAACATTATTCGCTTGTCCGGTTGTTGCAAAAGCTATGGTTCCCGGAACTCCATACCCTGGACAATTGCCTGTAGAAACATCCAGCAGGATTTTCATGCTTTTGTTGAATTCTACATTTTCATAGTAATCTTTATACTTGATATTGCATTTACCTTTACAGGGATATGTTTTTCCATCTGATCCTTTACAGTCTCCAAAGCCGTTTCCGCCACCGAAGCTTTCAGCTTTATCGTCCAGATAAGTTGCCACAGGTTTACTCTGAGCAAAATATTTGTTTTTACCTAACTTTTTTTTCTGGCTTTTCACTTCCATCGGAACGGCAGTTCCACTAGAATTATTGGTTACGGAACTACTACAGTACGCAGTGGCTCCTTCTATAATGATATATCCTTTATCTGCCATGTCATTTGTTCATAAGGTTAAGTCATTGTAACCGTTTCCCGGTATACTGTTCTTTCTCCGCCCGACAATATAAATTCAGCTCTTTTCGTGAAATATTGCTTTTTGGGGGAGTTGTATTCCATTTTAATAATTAATTTCACCTGATACTGCTCTGTCTGATACTGATATTTTTTATCTAATTCTTCTTTTATGACATCTGAAACTTTGATTTCTGATGTAAAAAGAGCTTCAAAACCGTAATCTCTTTGTATGGCACTGATTGTTCCTTTACATTCTATATCACCAATCCCTTTGATATTCCATACAATAGACTCATAAGTTTTTTCTCCGTTGTCTACGTAATTCGGTGCAAACAACAGAAGATTCCAGAAAGGCTCTTTCAGTTTATTTTTATAAAAAACAGCTTCATCTTCAAAAGTCATCAGATATTGATTTCTGAAAACTTCTACATTATTATATTTTTCCTGAAGACCTGCTGTTTTTGATTTCCAGTTTTCTATATTTTTCTCATGGTCTACAGCTTCTAAAAAGTTGCCTTTTTCATCAACTTTTATTTCCAATGGATAAGAACTTTGCTCCAATACATGGAGGATTTCCATAAATTTATTTTCAGACGGAAAAGAAGAATCTTCCACTTTGTCTATTAACCAGTTTTTCGTCTGGTCTTCATTTATTTTTTCCTGTAGTGTGATTCTATAAGATGAATAGAATCCTTTTGCTTCTCCAAACTTTATTTCAAGAGCATTTTCCACATGATAATCATGGATTCCTGAAGAATATTTCTGAAAAGGTTGCACTCTGGTTTCTACCATATGGTTTTTTCTTGCATATTAAGTAAAATGGCGTTAGAAGAATTCTTATTTCATATTATAAATTAATCCTGTATTATCTCATAAGAGTATAAATATATTCCTTACCATCCGTACATTCATAAAATATCTGATACTTGTAATAATTTTTATGCAGGCCGATACTATCAAGTCTTCTTTTTATAGATGAAGCATTCTTCTTAAAAAAAAGAGTATCGGAAGTACAAGGTATTTTATCAACAATAACTTTATAAACAGTAGTATCTTTAGGCTCTGAAGCATTATACTTAGGTTCTCTTAATACCTTTTCCGCATGATTTTCTATTCTTATTTTTTCTAATAGAATTTTTTCAGATGAGGTCAACTCTCCTTTTCCTGGTGTTGTAAGCCAGAACACTATAAGAAATCCGTATCTATAAATTATTAAGCCTAAAATGACAACAATTCCTACTATTATATATTTTCTCATTAATTCTCAGTATAATATTTTTTTGTTTTTTCATCATAAAAGTAAAATATAGAGTTTTTATATACTCTTGAAAAAGGAATGGTACCTTTTACATTTAAAGCATTGAAATTCTTTCTTACAACTTGTATAGATGTCCCTCCATATCCCATACCACTACCTGGTGTTGTATATGTTTTATTTTCCTGGTTGACAAACTGAAATTCTATAAGTTCTAAATCTTCAAACCACTTCCACACAAAAGCCTCGTCCTTAGTATACATATGTCCAAATTCATCTTTTTTAGGGTTTTTAGCAATCCCCGTGAATTTCACACCATTAATAATTGAAGAATCATTAGCATTTTTATACATCAGTACCGGATCCCAATCAATATCAATTTGATAAGTCACTTGCGGAAGTGTCACTGAAAAACCAGAAGTATCTGCAGGAGAGAGATGGACAACTTTCTCTACATTAAGTTTCTGATTTTTTAAAACACTTAAAACACCTTCTGCGAAAGCACCTCCCATACTGTGTGAAACAACCATTATCCTGCGTTCGTCTTTAAATATTTCCTGAAAAAATTTAGACTCTTTATTTTTAAGACGGTTTTCTGCAAATTCTTTTCCTTGTTTATACCTGTCACCTCCGGATGAAAATTTTGTGCCGGCTCCATTAATGAAATATTCTTTAGCAGATTTAAAATACTTCTTAGCACTACTTTTCAATCCGATCCCCCAATATTGTTCTCCCCATTCAGTTCCTGCATATGGCATTTTTTTATTCCAGTACCCGCAGATATAAATGATTATAGGCTCTAAAACAATGAATGATACTTCTGCTTTTACATTGGCATCGGGAGCTTTAAAAAAAGCATACACTTTCAGTTTTGTCAGTTTCCTTCCTTTGGGAACATTATATGAAATTTTTTCTTCTCCTGTCACCTGTGGTGCATTAGCTAAAGGAGTATCATCATATTGAATTGCCCATTTAAGATTTTTCAGCTCTGCTTTAGTAGGTGTTCTGCTATATTGGGTTGCCTTAAAGTAATAGGTTACTCCTTTTTTTATTGTTTTTACCTCTTTTGTGCATGCAAAATCTTCATAGCATTGCACGGCTTTTACGAGCAATGACTGTGTTTCTTTTTTTCCTTGATATTCATCAAATTTCTTCCCTCCTTTTTTACCATAGAAAGTATTTTCCTGTGGAGATTTGAAGTCCAAGGTACCTTTGGAAGCATCTTTCATAATATGTTCTGCTTCTTTGTAAGATTTTCCAAAGACATTTCGTACAATATTTCCACCCTCACCCGCCATATTATTGCATTTTTACCTGTTTACCACTATTGATAAGAACTTCCTTAGCACTTTCCACGTTAATAGCATCTTTTGTACTAATGTAAGAACCAGCTTCCATATTTTCTGTAATATTTTTTGCTCTGGAGCTTCTTCCTACCTCTGCAGTTTCGATAATATTACTTGCCGTCAGATTATAATCATCATTAGCCGTTTCTGTAATATCTTCTCCGGCCATAATATTTATATTTCTCTGAGCGGAAGCAATGATATTTTTTCCGGCATTGATTTGCACATTTTCTCCGGCAGTAAAGGTTATGTTTTTAGGTGCATTAACGGTAATATTACCTTTTCCGTCCATAAGATAAGTATTTCCACTTGGATCTTCAATAAAAATACTTCCCTCCTGATCGTTAAAGATCACTTTATTACCGCTTCTTGTTTGTATCGACTTGATATGGTTATTAATACTTCCCCCTAAAGCTACCTGTCCATGGAACATCCCTCCCATAGCGAAAGGAAAGTCAGGATGATTATACTCAAACCCCACCATTACCTGATCGCCTACTTCTGGAATTGCTACAAAACCCCTGTTTTGAGTGATCATATCGGTTCCTCCTGCATCCGGACTCATCATTCTTATGAAATGAGTCGTATCAGGATTTTTCTGCCAGTCGAACCGCACCTGAATACGTCCTTGATTAAGTGGATCCGTATTGGAAATCACAGTCGCTACCTGTGGCTCTGCTTTAGGCTGTATAAAATCAGGTTTAGGCATAAAACCAGTTCCGTCGGCAATAGCTTCAAAACTTCCGGTGTAATCTCCTCGCTCTTTGACTTCATGATAAACTTCCGTAACAGTAATTTTTGTAAAATAAGAAGTCTGATTGCTATCAGGTTTTCTCATTTCGATATCAGCAAGACAACCTGGATATAAAAAAGGAACTGTAGTATTCCCTGAAACAGTAAAAACTTCTACAGCAGCACTTCCAGCAGCACTTTTTTGGGAATCGTCCACATCTACAAACATATTGGGATTAATGGGAGCCGGAGAAAGTGAACGGGTCTTAAAGATATTATTATTAAGCTCATAAGCCTCAGAGGGAATCCCTCCTATATGGCTAATACTATTTTTAGAGCTCTCCATTCTGGTATGGTTGCTGCTGTTGTATCCAAAAAATTCAGGATGAATATGTACTGCATTCAATTCAACCTGAACATCAGTTGCATTACTTCCATACACAAGTCGAATCGGCTTTTCAGAAGGGGGGAGTTTTCCAAAATGAAGAACTTCACCGTCATAGTAAAACTGCTCTCCGTAAGCTTCAGCAGTTCTTGCAAGGTAATTGTAATGGGTTTCGTTATATTGCGAGCTATAATTAATATAGCTTTTATTCTGGGCTTCTACCCTGAAATCAAATTTTCCTGACCCAAACGCCTCTTTAATTATTTTATTGGCAATAATACCTGTATTAACAGCCTGATCTCCTCCAAAACTTTGTGTATGAGGAGCGGCATCCATAAGAATAGTTGGACTTTGGCCTTTGAGCACTATATTTCCGAGACTCATTTTTTCCTGACTGAAAGCTACTTTGGTAATAATTCCTACAAAATTTCTTTCAGGACTTTCACTTTCGTAATCTTTATATTTAAAAACAATTGTGATGCGTTTACCCAGAAAATGCTTTGCCTGTTCCAACGTATGATTCTGGGCTTCCCCCAGAGAGTCATGAGCAAGAATAAGCTCGAAGTTGTGGTGTCGCCTTACACTTTGTTGCAGGCGGAAATACTTGAAGTGTTTGATAATCTTGCCTTCAATCACAATATCCAGTTTCACCACTCGATTGATTCCCGGAATATGATTCTCAGAAATCTTATCAGAATTCGAAGTATTTTTTTTCATAAATGATGTGAGGTGTTTTCTATATCACCAAATATAGATGTAATTATAGATTAAAAATAAAATTTCACATTAAATTTTAAAAAGTGTCGTAGTTCTACGACTAACAATTATTAGACGACACAAATCCTAAAAATCAACTACTTATACTCATCTTTAAAAGCTTTTATTTTATTATTAAATTTGAAAACGGTGTAGAAAAAAGATTTTTTTCAAAAAAAGCATTTAAAACTTGTATGATATTATAAATTGTTATAGTTTTGCACCACTTCAAAAAAGAAGCAAACCCAATGGTTTCTTAGCTCAGTTGGTAGAGCAATGGATTGAAAATCCATGTGTCCCTGGTTCGATTCCTGGAGAAACCACTTAAAACCATCTCAAATGAGATGGTTTTTTTGTTTTTAGTA
>JBCNMJ010000022.1:0-42604 GCA_039594975.1 Chryseobacterium sp.
CTGCGATAGCTCCTGCAGGATTTCCTTCAATATGATGTCTTTCAAGCATATGAACCAGTTCTCCATCTTTAAATAAAGCCACACAAGGAGAGCTTGGAGGGAATGGTGCCAAATGTTTTCTTGCTTCTACTACAGCTTCTGTATCGAAACCTGCAAAAACAGTAGTTAAATGATCAGGTTTTTTATCTCCTGTTAAAGAATATACAACTCCCGGTCTTGCAGCTCCTGCCGCACATCCGCATACAGAGTTGATGACCAATAGAGTAGTCCCTGATTGTTTTAATGCTTCTTCTACCTGAGCCGGAGTTGTCAAATCTTGGAAGCCTTTATCTGTAAGTTCAGCCTTCATAGGCATTACTAAATCTGTTGGATACATGTTTTGTTTTTTTAGTTCTACGCAAATTTACAACATTTCTAAGTTTTTCATTAATTTATAATAACTATCATTCAATTTATTAAACCAAATAGTTTTGTAATTGGGAATATTAAAACAATAATAAATTTCAACAATGTTTGATTTATATGTGTTAATATTGAAAAATATTTATTAATTTTGAAACAGATTCTAAAAACAATCTTCCATGAAAAAAAACTTATAATTAAAATATAAGGATTATATCGGGTGTAAAAGTCTGATTGATAGTGTAATTCCCTCACCTTTGTTTTATCCGTATTATGTTTTTAGAATGACATCGGATAAATAAAGAACTACAATAAAAACCTGTAACAATTGTTATGGGTTTTTTATTTACTTGATATCTTTGTATAAATGAAGCCCGGAACCTAGGTTCCGGGCTTCTTTAATCAAATCGATATGCAAAGGTTGAATATCCTAAATAGAATCCTTTAGCTGAGTTTTAAAGTCAGCTATAGAACTTTTATGAAAGCAGCTTTTTAGCCATCTCGGAGATACTTTTTCCGTCAGATTTTCCGGCCAATGTCTTTGAAGCTACTCCCATTACTTTTCCTAAATCTTTTACAGATTCAGCGCCTGTTTCAGCGATAATGTTTTTCATTTCTGCTTCAAGTTCTTCTGCAGAAAGTTGTTTGGGTAGAAATTGCTCAATGATTTTCATCTGAGCTTCCTCCACTTCTGCAAGGTCATTTCTTCCTTGAGCAGTAAACTGATCGTAAGAATCTTTACGTTGTTTTACCATTCTCTGAAGAATAGCAATTTCTTGTTCTGCTGTAACTTCGGCTCCTACAGCTTCCGTTTTTAGCAATAATATTTGAGATTTTACAGCACGAAGAGAATCCAAAGCCACTTTGTCTTTGGCTCTCATTGCTGTTTTTATCGCTTCGTTTATTGTATTTTCTAAACTCATTTTTAAAAATTTAATATCAATGTAATAATTTATCAGTTGAGATGCTTCGACAGGCTCAGCATGACATGGCTATCGTTACATTGCTACATTTTTATACCGTTATATTGATTAATCAACATCTTTATTTAAAAACCTGTTTTCTCTGATCTGCATATTTCCGTTATTATCGGAAAGATAGGTATTGATGTTCTGATCAGAAGCATTGTTCCCATCAATGGAAATATTCTTTCTCTTGAATGCAGGTACAGATTCAAACTCACTTGAGCTGTCAAAACTCTGATAACGGGAGTTGAACTCTTTTAGTTTATTTCTTCTCTCAATAATTCTATCCTGATCAATTGTCTTGTTCACAAAAGTGAACTCTTCTTCTGCAGGTTTTGAAATTTCAGCTTCTGTTTTGTTCTCAAAAGTTGATCTGGTTTCCATTTTGGGCTCTTCCTGTTTAGTCTGGAAGAAGGTTTCAACTTTTTGAGCAGGCTCCTGAACTATTGTATTACTTGGAGTTGTAAAGTCTGTTTTAGGTTGCCCGAAATCAGCTTTAGGCTCATTAATTGTTTCGTTTACAAAGAAATTAAACTCTACCGGCTTCTCTTCTGAGTAAGAATTACTGAAGGTATTTGCCTGAGGCTCTTCTTTTTTATTATCGAAGTCAAACTTGAAAGATTCAATTTCCAGATCGTTAGGGTCTTCTGCTTCCTCATCTAAAGAAAATAGGTTGAAAGATTCTTCCTGTTCTTCTTCATTTCTCCAGTCCTGAGCAGGATTATCTAATGTATCTTCCTCTTTATCAAAGAATTTTATTTCGGTTTTTATTTCTTCACTGTCAACAATCATTTTTTTTTCAGTAGTCGCAGACCCGAACTGTGGAGTATCGTTGTCATCATCCAGTCTGAAAAGGTTTTTACCTCCAAAATCATGTGTTTCTTCCGTTGTGGCTTCTCTTTCTTCTCTTGTTTTGAAAGGAGAGGCTTTTGGAGTATCAAAAGTATCATTTAAGCTGATCTTGATCTTTTCGGTAGGTCCTGAAAATTTTTTATTCTCATTTGAAAAGCCTGTAGCAATTACAAGAACGCTTACAGAATCTCCCAGTTCTTCATCAGCACCAACCCCGAAAATGATATCTGCAGTGTTTCCTGCCTCTTTCTGGATATGATCCATGATTACTCCGATTTCATCCATGGTAACCTCTTCTACACCGCTTCTGATCAACAATAGAACGTTTTTCGCTCCAGTGATTTTGTTGTCATTCAACAGAGGTGAATCCAATGCCTTTTTAACTGCTTCTTCAGCTTTGTTTTCGCCCGAAGCAATACCCGTAGACATCAAAGCGGTTCCTGAATTTTGAAGCACAGATTTAGCATCTCTAAAGTCAATATTTACATCGAAGTAACCGGTAATAACCTCTGCCATTCCTTTGGCAGCATTCGTTAAAACTTCATCGGCTTTTGAGAATCCCTGCTTGAATCCAAGGTTTCCGAACTGTTGTCTTAATTTGTCGTTGTTGATGACAATTAACGAGTCAACATTGTTTCTTAATTTATCAAGACCGTTTTCTGCCTGCTCCAATCTTCTTTTTCCTTCAAAGCTGAAAGGGACGGTAACGATTCCTACGGTAAGAATTCCCATGTCTTTTGCCACTTTAGCAATAACGGGAGCAGCTCCGGTTCCTGTTCCGCCACCCATTCCGGCAGTGATGAATACCATTTTGGTATTTTGTCCCATAGCCGCTTTAATGTCTTCGATACTTTCGATAGCCGATTTTTCTCCTACTTCAGGATCGGCTCCCGCACCAAGACCTTCTGTGATGGTTGTCCCCAACTGTACTTTGTTGGCAACCGGGTTATTGTCTAATGTTTGAGCATCTGTATTACATATCACGAAATCTACTCCGTGAATTCCTTTCTCGTACATGTGTTTTAGTGCGTTGTTTCCACCGCCTCCTACACCGATTACTTTGATGATCGATGAATTTCCTTTTGGCAAGTCAAATGAAAATCCTTGTGTACCTATATTTTCCATAACTGTTCTTTTAATAATTATAATTGATAATTGATGAATGATAGCTGATAAGGAAAAGCCCGTTTATCGTTGATGATTCATCATTTATAATTTACTCTACTTCTTCGAAGAATTTTTTTACTTTTTCCATAAGCGACTGTCCGAAAGTAAGCTTTGCCGCTCTTTTGCTCTCGTTTTGTTCTGCTGCAACTTCTTGCTGCTGTACAGTTTCAATGGGCTGAACAGGCTGTTGCACTGTTTCCGTTTGAGTTGTTACAGTTTCAGCTTTTGGCTGAGGTTGCTCCACAACAGGTTCTTCTTCAATACTATTAATCTTTTTATCTCTGATTTTCAAACTTTCCATTAGTAATCCAATAGAAGTCGCAAATTCAGGTCCTTTAAGATATTGATTTTTATCGTTCGCAATGTATTCGTTTGCAAAACCTATTCTGCTATCGAAACCTGTTGTATAGTTAGCCAGCTGACGAAGATGCTTCAGGTTTGAGCCACCACCGGTCAGAACAATTCCAGCAATCAGTTTTTTCTTCTGTTCGAAAGCACCGTAAGCTTTTAGTTCCGTATTTACCATTTCCAAAATTTCTTCGACTCTTGCATTGATAATCTGTGCCAGAGTTTTTAATGAAATTTCTTTATCCGGTCTTCCGTGAAGTCCGGGAATGGTAACATAAGTACTGTCTTTTTCCAGTTCAGGAACTGCAGAACCGAACTTCACCTTTAATTGCTCGGCGTGCTTTTCAATAATTGAACAGCCTTCTTTAATATCTTCCGTAATAATTCCTCCTCCGTAAGGAATGACGCAGGTATGACGAATGATATTGTCTTTAAAGATGGCAATATCCGTTGTTCCACCACCGATATCCACGATGGCTACCCCTGCTTCTTTTTCTTCTTTTGTAAGAACAGCTTCTGAGGATGCTAAAGGTTCCAACGTAAGGGCTTCCATTTCTAAGCCGGCTTCACGAACACATCTCGCAATGTTTCGGATGCTTCCCATTTGCCCCACTACAACGTGGAAATTGGCCTCGAGACGTTTTCCGTGCATTCCGACAGGCTCCTGAATTTCACCTTCGGAATCTACTTTATATTCTTGAGGAAGTACATGGATAATTTCTTCACCAGGAAGCATTACCAGTTTTTTCACTTGGTCTTTCAATGCTTCAATGTCATCATCTGTAATGAATTTATCCGGATGTTCACGCATAATATAATCGGAGTGCTGCAGAGAACGGATGTGTTTTCCAGCAATTCCCACCGTTACTTTACGGATCGGAACTCCTGCGCTGGACTGTGCTTCAGAAACAGCAGCTTTGATTGAATTAATGGTTTGCGAAATATTATTCACAATACCTTTGTGAACACCAAGACTCTTTGCCTTTCCTACACCGAGAACTTCTATTTTCCCGTGTGCATTCCTCCTTCCGACAATGGCGACAATCTTTGTTGTCCCAATGTCCAGACCTACTGAATACTCTTGATTTTCCATTTGTTGATATCGATTTGATTTTTTATTCTATTTTAACTTTTGCTTTAGGCTTTGCTGCCGCTGCTTTTTTCTCTGTTTTCTTCGTTTCCTTGGGCTTGGTTGTAGCTTTGGGTTTTGAAGAAGTGGGGCTTGGTTTCTTTACTGCCGCCACTTTGGGAAGAGCTTCTGCTGTTTTCCTGACTGCGGGAGGCGTGGTTGAGGCTTTTGCCAATTCTTTATTTCCTACGTTCAGAATACTGTCATTTTCTTTAAAATACGGATTCAAAGTCGTGACAATCTGGTTCTGATATTTTACAGAAATCTTGTTGTATTTCTGAGGATCCTGATAAACCAGATATTTTTCTACAAAGGCTTTGAAACCTTTTACTTTAAATTCAATATTATCTAAGTCTCCAATTTCCACTTTATAATTTCCCTCACTGGTCAGGAGGTTATAATTTCCTTTATAATCTTTTGATATTCCGATAAAATATTTTTTACTGAAATCATCTTTATCAATTTTTTCAACCAATTCAGCCAGCTGACGGTATTCATCTTTCTGTACATCTCCGGTTACCAGCATACAAGGATGCGAATAAGTTTTTGAAATAGGAAACTCGGTTCCTTTTTCGTCTACATAAAAATCTCTTCCTTCTTTGTTCAATCTGAAAACAGGTACCCTCTGTTTAATGTCTAAGTTTAATTTTCCATTTAAATTCAAATAAACATTTGCACTATCAACAGCCGGAAGATTATTGATCTTCTTTTCCAGGGCTGGAATATTCAAGTCGCCAACCTTCCCGGAAGGGTTTTCTTTTTTTACGATCTCCCGAATGTCCTTTTCGTCAACAAAATACACCGGAGTTTTTCCACTATTCATTTTTACAGAAATCCTATCGTCCGTAATCTTCTGTCTGCTGAATTTTCTCAAGGAGAAACTCAACAGAAATCCTAGAATGATTACTGTGATGATAATTTTTAATATTCTGTATTTATTTTTCATAAATGGGTTTCGGTTTCTGTTTTTTACTCCGAGGTTTTATTTTTTACTTAACCACTCACAGATAGGATCGTACAGGGTATCAATATTTCCTGCACCTACTGTAAGAAGGATATCAAAATCTTTTTCTTTTATTTTATTGAAAGCATCACTTAAAGTAGATACTTCCTTTTTATCTAATGTTACTTTATCTAATAGCCAGTTTGAAGTAATACCTTCAAAGTTTTCTTGAAGTTCTCTTGCCGGATAAATATCAAGCAAAACCAATTCATCAGCATGGCTTAAACTTTCCGCAAATCCGTCCACAAAATCTCTTGTTCTGCTGAAAAGATGAGGCTGGAAAGCCACCAATAATTTCTTTTCCGGATAAAAAGTTCGGATAGAGCTCATCACCGCATTGATTTCTGTCGGATGATGGGCATAATCGTCGATATAAATTTTACCGTTTTCGTATCTGTGTTTGGTATATCTTCTTTTAATTCCTTTGAAATTGGCAATCGCTTTTTTCAACGTTTCGAAATCTACACCCAAATTGTTTAAAATTGCCAACGCAACGGTTGCATTTTCAACATTGTGAATTCCCGGAATTTCCCAGATGAAATCTTTAACGGTTTCAGTCGGCGTATGAAAATCGAAATAGATTTTATCATTCTCCATTCTAAGATTATCTGAGTAATAATCAGCAACCTCGTTTACGGCATACGTTAAAGACGGTCTTCCGATCTCAATTCCTTTTCTTACAAAAAGCTGCTTATCATTCGGAACTAAGGCTGCAAACTGTCTGAAACCTTCTTCAATATGGCTTTTATCTCCATAAATATCCAAATGATCCGCATCTGTGGAAGTTATTACCGCCCAATCCGGAGAAAGGTTGAGAAAACTTCTGTCATATTCGTCTGCTTCCACCACAGAATATTGTGAACCGTTGTAAAGAAAATTCGATTTAAAATTCTCAGAAATTCCACCCAGGAAACAAGAGAAAGGTAAATCTGCTTCTTTACACAAATGTGAAACCAGAGTAGAAGTTGTTGTTTTACCATGAGTTCCTGCAACGGCGATACATTCTGTGTTTTCTGTGATTAAACCCAGAACTTTTGCACGTTTTAATACTTCAAATTGATTTTCATTAAAATAGTCTAAAATTCCCAGAACCTTGATCGCAGGGGTATAAATTACTAATGTGTCTTCTTTCTGTAGGGAAGATATTTTTTCATCAATGACATCTTCAAAAACAATATCAATTCCTTCGCTCATTAAAGCCGTCGTCAATTTGGTGTTGGTTTTATCGTAGCCCAAAACTTTTTTGCCCGAAGCATGGAAGTAACGCGCCAAAGCGCTCATTCCTATACCTCCGATTCCAACGAAGTAAAAATTTTGATATGTTTCTAAAATTTTCATTATTTAATTAAAATTTTCATTTTGTCATTCTGAGGAACTGAGGAATATCTATTTATAGATTCTTCACTTCACTATGTTCCGTTCAAAATGACAAACTTTATATTTATTTTATTACTTTAAAGATCTCATCTACAATCTCTTTTGCAGCGTTTGGCTTGGCAAAATATTTAAGATTGTCAGACATTTCTTTTCTTACATTTTCATTTTCGCAGATTTCTGAAAGGGTATTCCAGAATTTTTCCTGCATTTCAGAGTCTTTTACCATTCTGGCTGCATTTTTTTCAACCAGATTCATGGCGTTGATGGTTTGGTGGTCTTCCGCTGCAAAAGGGAAGGGAACCAACAAAACCGGCTTCTGTGCTACCGCCAACTCTGAAATAGCAATCGCACCCGCCCTCGAAACAATCACATCTGCTGCAGAATAGGCTGTTTCCATGTCTTTGATGAATTCTTTAATTTGTATCTGGTTGTTGGTTGATGGTTGTTGGCTATTTCCATCAACACTTAACTTAAAACCATCAACAATTTCTTTATAATCCAATTTTCCGGTTTGCCAGATCAACTGATAACCTTTTTCTTTCAGGTTTTCTAAATTATCTTTCCAACCGTTGTTTAATGTTCTTGAACCTAAAGATCCACCAACAGATAAAATTGTCAGTTTGTCTTTATCCAAGCCCATTTTTTCTTTTGCCTGAGAAGTTTCCTGCATTCCTGAAACGATGTTGTCACGAATCGGATTACCCAGAAACTTTATTTTTTCAGCCGGAAAACCTTCCACTTTCGGATAAGCTGTAAATACGGCTTTTGCTTTTTTACTTAAAATTTTATTCGTTACCCCTGCGTGAGCATTCTGCTCCTGAATAAAAATTGGAATTCCCAGTTTACTTGCTTCATATAAAGCCGGACCACTTGCAAAACCTCCTGTCCCCACTGCAAAATCCGGAGCAAAGCTTTTAATGATCTTCTTAGATTTAGATAAGCTTTTTAAAATCTTAAAAGGCAAACCTAAATTCGATAATATATTTCCTCTGTCAATTCCTGCGATGTCAATTCCTTCAATTTTATAGCCAGCCTGCGGAACTTTTTCCATTTCCATTTTTCCGTTGGCTCCTATGAACAAAAACTCAGCATCAGGAAATCGTTTCTTGATTTCATCTGCAATAGCGATGGCAGGGAAGATGTGACCTCCTGTTCCTCCGCCGGATAATAATACTTTTAGTTTTTTGTTCATATTACTAAAATTATACTGTAGGTAAATTTTCAATTAAATCAATAAAATCAACATATACCCAAATCTCAATTTTATTTTCAATCAGCTTTACAGAAATCTCTTTAACATTATAAACAGAATCATTAAGTTCAATAATTTCAGTAGATTCTAATTTATATGATTCCAAAAAATTAATGATTTCCACATCGGTATCAAATACCAATATGTCTTCTGTGTTTTTGCTATCAATAAATCTTATTAAACTTATTTCCATTTTATTTTTGTTTTTAAGCAATGTCATTGATCTCGGCTATACTTTGCTTTTTGCCCATTCCTTCTTCATCATATATCTGGATTCTAGAACTGATATTTAAAATAATTCCCAACTGCAAATACGTTACCAACATTGAGGTTCCTCCATAACTTATTAATGGGAGAGGCTGCCCCGTTACAGGAATTAAATTGACTGCAACTGCAATATTGACTGAGAGTTGTATAAAAATCATCACTCCGAGGCTGAGAACGAGCAAAGACCCGAAAAAAGCAGGCATCTTGCTGGCAATCATTACGATACGGATCATCATGATCAAATACATACTGATCAAAAATGCTGCCCCAATTACTCCATATTCTTCTACAATTACGGCAAAAATAAAATCGGAAGCAGACTGCGGGAGCATTTGTTTTAAAGCACTTTTTCCTGGTCCCATTCCTGTTACTCCACCATGAACAATAGCTGCTTTAGCCATCATTACCTGGTAGTTTTTGGCTTTTACGCTCTCATCATCAATATCGGCTGTTTTTGCTTTGCTCGAAGTGAATGTCTCGATTCGGCTCATCCATGTGTGAACACGGTTTCCTCCGATAAGGTTGGTATTTAAAGCAACCAATAAGAACAGAACAATGGCCACGAATGATGCGGAAATAAATCCGGCAATGTATTTCCAGTGTAGCTGACCGATAATCAAAACAATCACAGAGACCATTAAAATCATCAATGCGGTGGAACCGTTATCTTTTGCTACCAATACAAAAACCAATAGGATAGGTCCGAAAATATACATGATATTCTCAATCGGAAGTCTTTCCCTGGTTATTTTCTTGGTTAAATACCGGCACAAATAGATAATCAACATTAAAAAAGCAAATGACGACGGCTGGAAAGAGATCGGTGTTCCCGGGATTTTTAACCATCTTGAAGCACTCGCTCCGTCGATGGTTTGTCCGGTAAACATGGTGACAATCAGCAGCACAATCATTAAACCGAGCAGGATACTGCTGAGTTTTCCGATGTATTCGTACTTCACCATTCCGACTACTCGCATAATTCCCAAACCTAAAACCACAAAGAACATATGTTTGATAACGTGACCGGTTGTAGTCCCGTTATTGACGATATATTCCAGATTCGAACTTGCAGAATATACAGGGAAAATAGAGAAAATGGAGATCACAAGAATGACCATCCAAAGTACTTTATCGCCCTTTAGAAATTCAAATCTGTTGTCTGTGTCTTGTTCGTTCATATTTCTGTATTCATATATTGATGTACAATGTATTCATGATAAAAGCAATCATTAATACGTTAATATATTGCTACTTTTTACAACTGTTTTAATACCTGTTCTTTAAACTGACGGCCTCTGTCTTCATAGCTTTTGAATAAATCAAAGCTTGCGCAGCATGGAGACAATAAAACCGTATCTCCTGCTTTGGCCAGCGATTTTGAAATCTTCACTGCTTCTTCCATACTAGAGGTATCATATATAAATTCTTTTTTGTCTTTAAAGAAATTTATAATTTTTTGATTGTCAATTCCTAAGCAGACAATTGCTTTTACTTTTCTTTTAACTAAATCTTCAATTTCGGTATAATCGTTTCCTTTATCCTGGCCTCCAACAATCCAAACTGTAGGGTTTTTCATGCTTTCTAAAGCATAATACGTTGCATTAACGTTCGTTGCTTTACTGTCGTTGATATATTTAACACCTTCAATTTCAGTCACGAATTCCAGTCTGTGCTCAACAGCCTGAAACGTCATTAATGAGTTTCTTATACTTTCATTGCTAATATTCAGTATTTTACTGGCAATTGAAGCGGCTAAGCTGTTGGCTACGTTGTGATTTCCCAGCAATGATAATTCTTCAATTTTCATGGAGAACTTATCCTGAAGATCCACTTCAATATTTTCACTATCAACAAATCCTCCTTCAGATAACTTTTCTTTTGTTGAGAAAGGGATCATTTTCGCCTTTATTTCCAGCTTTTCAAGAAGATTTTTACTCATTTCATCGTCTTTATTGTAGATGAAAAAATTATCATTTTCCTGATTTTCAGTAATTCTGAACTTTGCTAAAGCATATTCTTCATAATTGTAATTGTACTGATCCAAATGATCCTGTGACAAGTTCAATAATAAAGAAATATAAGGTCTGAAATTCTGAATATCATCTAACTGGAAGGAGCTTACTTCCAACACATAATATTCATGGTTTTCATCGGCAACCTGCTTGGCAAAGCTGTATCCGATATTTCCTCCTAAGCCGACATTTAATCCGTCATTTTTTAAAATATAATAGATTAAAGAGGTCGTTGTTGTTTTCCCATTACTTCCTGTGATCGCGATGATTTTAGCATCAGTAAACTCCGAAGCAAATTCAATTTCAGAAGAAAGTCTGATTCCTTTTTCATGAATTTTATGAATGATTTCTGCTTTTTTCGGAATCCCCGGACTTTTTACAATCCAGTCTGCATTTAATATTCTTTCTTCATCATGGTTTTCTTCTTCAAAATCAATATCATTCTCCGTAAGAAACTGCTTATAGTTATCCTTAATGGCTCCTTTGTCTGAAAGAAAAACTTCCAGGCCTTCTTTTTTAGCCAAATAAGCAGCTCCACAACCGCTTTCTCCTCCTCCTAAAACAACTATTTTCATACTTATTTTGATTTAATGATTGAAAGATTTAAATGATTTAAAAATTTTTAAATACTTAAAGGTTTCAATTTTAAATTAATTCTTATCTCATTTTTAATGTGATGAGACATACAATTGCCAGAATTACCCCAATGATGATCATTCTGTTAACGATCTTACTTTCGTGAAAACCGCCTTTCTGATAGTGATGGTGTAATGGTGACATTCTAAATAATCTATTGTTTTGGGCATATTCCAGCCCGAATTTTTTCTTTCTGTATTTGAAAACTACTACCTGTAACATTACAGACAGGTTTTCAATTAAAAAGATTCCGCATAGTACGGGAATCAAAAGTTCTTTTCTTAAAATAATGGCTAGAACGGCAATAACTCCTCCTAACATCAAACTTCCGGTGTCTCCCATAAATACCTGAGCAGGATAAGTGTTGTACCAGAAAAATCCGATTACGGCTCCTACCATTGCCACGGCGAAAATGGTGGTTTCCCCCATATTCGGAAGAAACATGATGTTGAGGTAATCTGCAAAAATGATGTTTCCTGATAGGTAAGCAAAAAGTGCCAAAACTAAAAGGATCACCGCACTGGTTCCTGCTGCGAGACCATCAATTCCATCGGTAATATTAGCTCCGTTGGAAACTGCTGTTACGATAAAAATTACGATTGGAATGAAAACAATCCATGCCCATTCGTGAGCGTCTTTATCATTCATCCAGAATAATATTCCGCTGTAATCAAATTCATTATTTTTAGCAAATGGAACCGTAGAAACTGTGATTTTTTCAGTAGGCATAAAGTTTTGCTCTACATTATTTCTGTTTACGACTTTTGCATCTGCATATTTTCTTTTAACTGTAATATCAGGATGGAAATACATTGTAATTCCGACAATTAAGCCTAATCCGACCTGTCCTACAATCTTGAATTTACCGCTTAACCCGTCTTTGTTTTTCTTTATTTTCTTTAAATAGTCATCCAGAAAACCAATCGCTCCCATCCAAATCATTGAAACCAGAAGAAGGACAATGTAAATATTTGTAATTCTGGTAAATAACAATACCGGAATGATGGTGGCAATGATAATGATAAGACCACCCATTGTAGGCGTCCCTTCTTTTTGCTTCTGTCCATCCAATCCAAGGTCACGAACCAATTCACCCATTTGTTTTGATCTCAAATAGTTGATGATTCTTTTTCCATAGACAAGAGCAATGATCAAAGAAAATAAAACAGCCATTCCTGCCCGGAAGGAAATGTATTTCAACATTCCTAATCCTGGAACATGAATTCCATGGTTGGTTAAATATTCGTATAGATAGTATAACATCGGTTTCTTGATTTAAAAATTTAATTATTTAAAGATTTAAAGATTGTGGTTTCTCAATATTTTCACTTAAATATTTAATAAAGTTTGAAATATTAGAAGAAATTTCTCTTGACAGATTGATAACTTCATCAGCACTATTTTTATCTCCCAGTTTTAATCTTTTACTCACAATCATCATACTTCTAACTTCGGCACAACTGCCTTTTGCAATTTTTAAATACTTAATAAATTGTCTGTTATTATTATACTCTGAGCCTTCTGCAATATTATTTGATATTGAAAGGCCCGCCCTTTTTATTTGGTTATTAAATTCAAATTCTTTTTCAAAGCTTTCGTTTTGAAGGAATTGATAAAGTTTTTCAATTAAATCTAAACTTTTGATGTAAACCGGAAAGTTTTCAAAATTTTTTGTCATCATCAAATTTTTAAATCTTTTAATCAATTCAATCTTTAAATTAGTAATCTACTTACTCATTAATTTCCAAAGCTCATTGATTGTCTCTTTGTCGTCAAAATGATGTTTCACACCATTAATCTCCTGATAAGTTTCGTGGCCTTTTCCGGCTACGAGAACAATATCTTTAGGTTCTGCAAACTTGATGGCCATTTTTATAGCTTCTCTTCTGTCTGGAATTGAAGTGTATTTGCTGAAATTCTGAGGTTCAACACCTGCTTCAATCTCTTTTATAATTGCTGCAGGATCTTCCGTTCTTGGATTGTCTGAAGTGATGATTGCCAATGTCGATTTTTTGGTGGCAATATTTCCCATTTCAGGTCTTTTGGAGTGGTCTCTATCGCCTCCACAGCCGAAAACGGTGATTAATCTTTCGTTTTTGGTTCTGATATCATTGATGCTGTCCAGAATATTTTCCAAAGCATCCGGAGTATGTGCATAATCTACGATGAAGAAAATTCCGCCATCAGATTTAAAAGTTTCAAATCTTCCGGAGACTCTTTTTAGCTGACTGATTGCTTGCAAAATTTCATCCTGCTCAAAGCCAAGCTCAGAAGCAATTCCGAAAACCAATAATAAATTGTATACATTGAATTTTCCTGTTAATGTCGTCCAGAATTCTTTTCCGTTGAAATTCAATAACATTCCATTGAAGTCAACTTCTAAAAGCTTTCCATGAAAATCTGCCATGGTTTTTAAGGCATATGTTCTTTTGGTAGCTTTTGTATTCTGAAGCATAACATTTCCGTTTTTATCATCCACATTGGTGATGGCAACGGCAGTACTTTCCAATTGATCAAAAAATCTTTTCTTGGTCTTTAGATACTCATCAAATGTCTTATGATAGTCTAAATGATCATGGGTAAGATTGGTGAAACCTGCTACTTTAAAATGAAGACCTTCAATTCTGTTTTGGGCGATTCCGTGAGAACTTACTTCCATGAAAGCAAATTCGCCGCCTTCTTCTACAGCCTGAGCCAAAATTTTATTAATGGTGATCACATCCGGAGTGGTGTGTGTTGCCGGAATTATTTTTTCTCCAATTCTGATCTCAACAGTAGAAATCAAAGCAGAATCATATCCTAAGTTTTTGAAAATATCAAAAAGCAGTGTAGAAACAGAAGTTTTTCCATTGGTTCCTGTAACTCCAATTAATTTTAATTTTTCGGAAGGATTTCCGTAGAAATTGGAAGCTAATTGCCCTAAAGCTTTGGATGAATCTTTTACCTTTACGTAGGTAATATTTTGATTCAAACTTTCAGGGAACTCTTCACAAATGATTGCCTTTGCTCCTTTTTCAACAGAAGATGCAATAAATGAATGCCCATCCACAACCGTTCCTCTCATTGCAATATACAAAGAGCCTTCTGTAACCTTTCTGCTGTCGAAAACCAATTCAGTAATTTCACGGGTGTCGTCACCGTGAATTTCTAAAACTGGAATTCTTTTTAATAATTCAATTAATTGCATTTCTTTGATGCTTTATATTTTAATTCTGCAGAGATAAATAAATTCTCTGATTTTTACTTATTGTTGTGCCTTCCAACGGGAACTGCTGTGTAATTCTTCCAACGCCTTTATAATCCACACGGTATCCTAAATTTTCCAATTGTGGGATTACGTTTTTGCCGATCAATCCGACTACGTTGGGCATTTGTTTATTATTGACTGCTACTTTCACATTAGGTTCCACCATTTTGTTAAGGTCTACCTTATTGCTCACCAGCATTTCTCTTTCAATATTTTGTGGTGTTTTTAAGAATGTTTTCCCAGCAATTTCCTTAAACACAGGTGCTGAAACTGTTCCTCCATAAAATCCTTTTGCCGTATTCGGCTCGCTGATCATTACATAACAGGTGTATTTCGGATTATCAGCCGGATAAAATCCTGCAAATGACGCACGATATTTCATTGGACCAGGCAACCAGTATTCAAATCTTGCGGTTCCTGTTTTTCCTGCCATTTTTAAATTCGGTGTGAAAATACTTTTTCCTGTTCCTTTCTCTACAGCTTTTGTTAAAGCATGAGTCATCATTTTAATGGCTTTTTCAGAGGCCATTTTATTCACCATTACTTCTGGCTTTGCACTGTACATCACCTTTCCGTCTTTCATGATCTTATCGATGAATAAAGGTTTTAGCATTTTACCACCATTAGCAACCCCGTTATAGAAAGTTGCTAATTGTAAAAGGTTAATATTGGAAGCATATCCATAAGCTAAAGAAGCTAAAGCAGCCGGATTCCACTTCTTGCTTTCCGGAGTTACAAATCTTGGTTTTGTGATTCCCGGAAGTTCAATGTCCATTTTATCAAATAGTTTCCAGCGTTTTAAATGATCCAGGAATATTTGTGGATTGTCAGCATAGTATTTTGTAATCAGCTTTGCAGAACCTACGTTACTTGATTTTGCCAAAACATCACTGATATCATAAGTTCCGCCTCCGTGTCCGTCTGAAATTTTCTGTTTTGCATATACCCAGACTCCGTTTCCTACATCTACTGTTGTGTTTTCATCAATAAAACCGTCGTCCATTGCCGCCAATAACGAGATGGTTTTAAAAGTAGAACCGGGTTCAATATTATCTTTTATAGCATAGTTATAAGAATCAACATACTCTCCATTATCGTCTCTTCTTAGGTTGACCATGGCGCGGACTTTTCCTGTTTCCACTTCCATTACAATCACTGTTCCGTGTTTCGCTTCGAAATTGATCAGTTGTTTTTCGAGTGCAGAATGTGCAATATCCTGGATTCTGAGATCTAATGTCGTGTAAACATCTTCACCGTCAATAGGTTCCTGAACTTTCCAGAAATCAATGGGTTTCCATTGGGATGAGTTGATTCTTTGTTCCAGTCTTTTTCCGTCGGTTCCTCTCAGATATTTTGAAAAAGCACCTTCAAGACCTGCTTTATGTTCGCCGTCGTCCATTCCGATAGTTCCGGCTCCGATTTCTGAGGTTGCCAGTTCTCTCTTGTAGTTTCTGTCTACGATGAAACCTCCTTTGTTTTTTCCTTTTTTAAAGATTGGAAATTTTCGGATTCTGTCGTATTGGTCGAAGTCAAGACCTTTCACCAATGTATAATACTGGTTTTTATTTTTTCTTTGTTCGTCAAATTTCTTTCTGAATTCACCTCTTGATTTTCCGAACATTTTACTTAAAGAATCTGTTAAAGCACCGATATTGTTGGTGTAAACAGTATCTTTCATCGTTTTGAAATCCAGGTAAATGTCGTAGCGCATTACGGTTGTGGCAAGAATAGAACCGTCGGAAGCGAATAAATTTCCACGGGCTGCTTTCAGAGTGGCTTCCCGATAGTTTTTATTGATGTAATCGTCTTTAATTTCCTGAACATTAGTGTTTTGTAAGATGATTATTCTTGTCAAAAACATTACAAACACGCACAAAGCTACCACTGCGAAGAGGTAGCCCCATCTTAACGTTTTTTTACGTTTGTTGTCGTATTCATTTGGTTTTTGCATCTGTACTGTCCAGTTTTATTAGCAGTTTGTGAGGATGGTTTTCCAAGGTCATTAAAGAATCCCGTGCGACTTCTTTCCCCAGCTCCGATTCCATTTTTACTTTGATCAGCTTACTTTGTGCGTAAGCGTTTCGTGATTTATATTCTTCAGTTTCTTCTTTTAAAGTATTAACAATCTTTATCTTTTTGTTGACGAGATGGTTGCTGTATATCATCGCCATCATCAAAACAAACAACAGGAGAAAATACTTATAATGTATTTTGATCTCATCCCGATTCAGAAAGTTTCCTTTTATAATATCTATAAAAGTTAATTTTTTCTGAGGACGATTTGTTGTTGCTCTTTTTGCCATTTTGGTTGTTGGTTACTGGTTGTTTGTTGTTAGACTAAAAACTATCAACTGTCAACCAAAAACTACACTTTTATTCCTGTTCTCATTTTAGCACTTCTGGCTCTGGAGTTTTCTTCGATTTCCTTGTCATCGGGAATGATCGCCTTGCTCTTTACCAGTTCGAATGCCTTTTTATAATTTCCATAAATGTCTCTTTCGGGTTCGCCCTCAAACATTCCGTTCTTCAAAAATCTTTTTACCAGCCTGTCTTCTAAAGAGTGATAAGATATTACCACTAATCTTCCTCCCGGCTTTAATACATTATATGCCTGAACAAGCATTTCTTTCAGCACTTCAAGCTCTTGATTGACCTCAATTCTTATGGCCTGAAATAATTGGGCATAAAATTTATTCACTTTATGTGGTGGAAGATAGCTGAATAGCTTTTTCAGATCTTCTGTGGTTTCAATGCTTTTTGTTTTTCTGTGATGAACAATGTCTCTCGCTAATTTTCTGGCTTCTCTCAGTTCACCATAATAATAAAAAATATCAGCAAGCTGTTCTTCTTCATAATCATTGATGACTCTCTTGGCATCAAGCCCCTGCATAATGTTCATCCTCATATCTAAAGGAGCATTACTTCTTGTGGAAAAGCCTCTTTCCGCCTCATCAAACTGGTGGGAAGAAACTCCCAAATCGGCCAGAACTCCATCGATCTGAGAAATTCCATACATTAACAAAGAGTTTTCCAGAAATCTGAAGTTCTGATTGATTAATGTAAATCTCGGATCATCAATTGCATTTTTAAGAGCATCTAAATCCTGATCAAAACTGAACAGTTTTCCTTTGTCTGAAAGCCTGCTCAAGATCTCTCTGGAGTGACCGCCTCCTCCAAAAGTACAGTCTACATATATTCCGTCTGGATTCGTTACCAAATCATCTACACTTTGCTTCAACAAAACGGGGTTATGATACATACTTAAGTTGTGTTTTTTTCGCTTTTAATGATCAGCGTAATTATTCTTCATCGAAAGAGCCCATTACATCTTCGGCAAGACTGGCGAAATCGGTTTCATTGGTAGAGATTACCTTTTCGTAGGCCTCTTTGTCCCAAATTTCAAACAATTCTCCTGCGCTTGTAATCACAATATCCTTTTGGAGATTCGCAAAATGAGTCAGATCTTTAGAAATCTGTAATCTTCCTGCGTTATCCAGTTCCACTGTTTTTACTCCTGCCGTAAACATTCTAATGAAATCAGCATTCTTTTTAATGAATCTGTTCAGTTTATTAATTTTGCCCATCAATTTATCCCATGCGTTCATAGGGTAAACTTCCAGGCAAGATTGGAACACAGATCTTTTGACTACAAACGCCTTGTCGTCGAAGTTTTCCATCTGTTTGATTAAAGATGAAGGAACTTTTAAGCGGCCTTTGTCGTCAATTTTACACTCATATGTCCCAATGAAACTTTTCATTTGGAGCAAATTTATATAATAATTTCTAAAATTTCCCACTTTTCCCCACTTTTTCCCTTAATGTTAATAAGTTTTATTAAAGATTGAGCTTCAGGGATGTAATTGTTTGATATGAAGAGTATTGTATTTATTGTTATTCTCGCCATAATAAAGAGATTTTCAAAAAAATAGCTAAAAAGGAGATTATTATGTTATTTTTATTTTAAATTAGAGTATTCAAAATTTTTTTGAGGTTTAATTTGTATTTTTGCAAGGCTTTATTACAGGCATTATATGATATTTAGTACAAAAAAAGAAAAGAAATATACCTTTGTAGAAGCTGGGGAAGGACATCCATTGGTGTTGCTGCACGGTTTAATGGGTGGTTTGAGTAATTTCGATAAAATGGTGGATTTTTTTTCAAACAGAGGATTCAAAGTTTATGTTCCTCAGTTACCGATCTACGATTTGCCGGTACTCAATACCAATCTTACAACTTTAGCAAAATATATAATAAAGTTTATTGAGAGCCATGTTCAGGGACCTGTTACTATTGTTGGAAATTCAATGGGAGGTCATGTCGGGTTAATTTTAACACTGGCAAGACCTGATCTGGTTAAAAATCTTGTCCTTACAGGAAGCTCTGGCTTGTACGAAAGAACTTTCGGCGACAGTTTTCCAAGAAAGAATGACCGTTCCTACATCAGAAAGAAAACAGAAGAGGTTTTTTATGATCCTGCTATTGCAACTGAAGATTTGGTAGACGAAGTTTTCGGTGTTGTAAATGACAGAATGAAGGGGATTAAAACAGTAATGCTGGCAAGAAGCGCAATCAAACACAATATGCTGAATGATTTACCCAAGATTCTGACACCGACATGCCTGATCTGGGGAAAACAGGATAATGTAACACCTCCTGAAGTTGCAGAGGATATGCACAAATTTATCCCAAATTCGGACCTGTTCTGGATTGATAAATGTGGTCATGCAGCAATGATGGAAAAACCAGATGAATTCAATGAAATTCTTTATAGCTGGATAAAAGATAAAGTTTAAAATTAAAATTGACCATTAAGAGCTTTTTCTTAATGGTTTGTTTTTCTAAAATATTCTATAGAAATGGTTATTAAAACAGCAACGTTTGTAAAAAGTAGCGGAAAATGGCAGGATTGTCCGGAGCCAACAATTCCTGAATATGCTTTTATCGGGAGATCTAATGTTGGAAAATCTTCATTAATCAATGCAATGATGAATCATAAAGATCTGGCCAAAACTTCACAGACTCCGGGAAAAACACAGCTTATTAATCATTTTTTAGTTAATGAAAGTTGGTATTTAACCGATTTACCGGGATACGGATATGCAAAAGTTTCCAAATCGATCAGAAAAGATTTTGAAAAACTGATTACCAATTATATTTTAAACAGAAGAAATTTGGTAAATCTTTTTGTGCTGGTGGATTCAAGGCACAAACCTCAGGCGATTGACCTGGATTTTATCCAATGGTGTGGAGAAAGCGGGGTGCCGTTTTCGATTGTATTTACAAAAGTAGATAAACTGAAGCCAAATGTTGCCGTAAAGAATGTAGAAGATTATAAAGCCGAACTTCACAAAACCTGGGAAGATCTTCCTGAGCTTTATGTGACCTCTGCGGAAAAGAAAGTAGGAGGAGAGGAAATTTTAAATTTTATCCAAAAGACCAATGAGTTTCTGGTTAATAATAATGTGAGTTTTGATGAGTAATATTATCTGGAAAATAAAAGCATTCGAAGAGTTTACAGTTCCTGAGCTTTATGCTGTGCTAAAAGCAAGAATCGATGTTTTTGTCATTGAACAGAATTGTCCTTATCCGGATCTGGACAATTATGATCAAAAGGCAGTTCATATCTGGGCGGAGGAAGATGGAGAAGTTTTGGCAAACTGCAGAATTTTCAATAGAGGAATAAAATACGATGAAGCTTCTATCGGAAGGGTTTTAACAACGGAAAAAGCAAGAGGAAAAAGTCTAGGGAAGCTATTAATACAATATGCTGTTGAAACGATTGAGAACCGTTTTCATACTTCTGAGATCAGGATTTCAGCACAGGATTATTTATTGAAGTTTTATAGCGATTTCGGGTTTGAAGATACCGGAAAAAAATATCTGGAAGATGACATTCCGCACACGGAAATGTTGAGAAAATAAAGAGGACAGCGGGGAAATTAATTTCCCCGCTGTTTTGATAGTTAAATATATATGGAGTGTTTTTATTTTCCTGAAATTGCCTTTAAAATAATAGGTTCCAGATTAGAAGGAAGGTCTGCAGATTTGATCTGGTAATTTTTGATCTTCATTTCTTTAAACCAGTTTTCCCAGTACTCTTTGATGACGTCGCCTTCGAATGGATTTCCTTTTGCGGGATTAATTCCTAATACAATGACTTCCAGGTTTTCCAAATCATCATTAGCTTTGATAAATCCCAAACCATTGTTCTGAAATTTTGTTTTAAAATCTGAAGAATTCAGTTTCAATAATTTTATTAATTCCGGCGTTAAATAAGACGTCTTTTTACCTTCAGAAAATTTTGAATCTTTGTGATAAATATAGCCATCGGTTAAAATGAAAAGGACATTTCGATGGTTGTCTTTTATGCAATAATCTTTCACCTTATTTTTGAAAAACTCCCAGATATCGGAGCCAACATATTGTTTGTCTTGAATTGCCGACTGATAAATCTGTGAAGGTAAAGAAGAGTAATTTTTTTCTACTCTGTTGATATTGTCCTTTGTTGTGTTTTTATCAAAAGAAACTTTAAGTTCTTTTGTGAGTTCATTCATTTTTGGATCTGAAGGTTCCGGATTGAAAAATATTTGCATTTGATCATCAAGCTGAATCACTTTTTTTCCCTTAATATGGTCTAAAAATCCTTCATCAATAGCTTTGATATATTCAATATCCCGCTGAAAATATTCCATGGTAGGGTTGGGATTTTTTTCAGGATCTATCCGATCTGAAAGATCTATGAGAACACTTATATTCAGGTTTTTTGAATTTGAAGAGTTATTTACAGGAGATGGACTGTCCGAAACTTGTTCTTTATGTTTTCCGCACTGAATAAAAAGAGCAGAAATTATTAATAGATAAAATATTTTTTTCATGGCAGATTTTTATAAAACGGACATATACACGGAATTTTGGCTGTCGGAATTTGCACCTACTTTATTAAGATTGTAGATGTATTGTTTCTTACATTCTTCAATTATTTCCTGTTTTACGGAATGAGATACAGCAAGCTTTTCACTGATAAATGTAATCCATCCCTGCATGTACTCTGAGGCATATAATTTATAATCTTTTGTAGGAATAATAGTTCCATCGATGATATTCTGAAGTTCTTCGATTCTTCCTTTTGCTTTGGCAATGAGCTCTTTTATGCTTCCGATATTATTTCTGGTTTCCTCTCTTTGTTTTTCAAAAACCTGAATTTTTTCCTGATGAATAAGAATATCTTTTTGTCTTTTGGTTTGCTCATGTTTGATCTTATCTTTCTCTTTGTTTTCCTTCATTACAAAGTCAAAAACAAGTCCCCAGATAATATAAACAATAAATCCTGCGAAAATAATTCCCCAAAACTGATTTTTTGTAAAGGCAATAGGGAGATCGAAAGGAGGGGAGTTGAAGGTTCTGTTCAATTCATAGAGTTTTGATTCGATCTCATAAGCTAAAATGGCATCAAAAACAAATGTGATAATGAAAAGTAAAGCGACCTTAGAATAATTGGCAATACTTTTATTCTCTCCAAACATATGAATTAAATATCCCAATCCTAAAAATACAAACGGAATCAGCGTAACGAAGGCTCCTTCCAGAGGGCCTTCATCCCAAGCTTTGTTAAAGGCCTGCGCATCCAAAACGCTTTGAATGATGTTTCCATTGGCATCAAAACTTTTAAAGAATGCGGAATAAGAAGTTGAAATATAAAAAGTAAAAAGATAAAGGCTTATGGGAATCAGGATAATCAGTCCAATCCAGAATTTTGTAGAAGCACCTTTTGTGGCCTTCACATTGTATGCTTCAGGATTTCTTGGAAGATCATTGATTTCAAATTTTATTTTTTCAATTTTATCCTGAACATTTTCTATATCTTGTCCTATGTTTTTCAGATGGTCTTCTTTATTGTCTAAAGAGACAGAAAGTCCTTTAATTTCAGTTTCTTTATTCTTTTGTTCATTCAGATAAGGTTCTTTCAGTTTGTTCTGCTTTTCTACCAATTCTTTTTCTTCATTTTGAAATTTAGAATAAATGGCATCCAGGCAAATCGATAATGCGGTATGATTTCCGCTATTTCTGGAACTGTCTCTGTAGCCTGATTCGTGATAGGTACGTTTTCTGCTTTCTTCTGTAGATTCAGAATTAGGCTCTATATTGGATTTCGGTGTTGCTTCCTTAGGTTCGTCGTTGAGAATAGGCTTTAATCGAAAAAGGTTTTTAATATTGGAAGTTACTGTGTTCATGTTGATTAATTTTTTAAGTCATTAAGAATATCAATTCTCGTTTTTCCCTGTTTTACAGACTCTATAAAATAGTCCACAATATCTTTTATGTTTTCTTCTACAAAACCAAACATGGCTACATATTTTTCCAGCATTGCATATTCATTTTCTGTAACAACACCATCCATCCAAACCATTGTGGTAAGATCATAAAGTGATTCTACCTTTTCTTCGAGAGTTTCAGGGATTAAGGATTTTGAATTAATAGGGTTTAGAAGAATTTCATCTAAATGTTTAGGTGAAACACCGCGTTCTTCCGCGGATTTGTAAAGCATTTTAAGCTCTTGGGTACTGAAATCGTCATCACAAATTGCCATTTGATAGAGTCTTAAGAAATGGGCCTTGAGTTTTTCAGATATTTGTATTATTTCCATGTCTTTTTATTTTAATTATTCGGTCTCTGGTTTTGGGTGTTATTTCTTTGTATTCGGCATCAATGGTTTCATTTTCTTTTATCTCCTTTTTCGGAATTAAAGTGAAAAAATAGTAGAAGAATAAAAGCCCGACGAGTATATCAATGACAATCCAAATTGGTTTTAAATAATAATAAACAGGTAAAAGCGGATTGAACAGAATAAAGACGAGAATAAAAGCGATCAGCCAAAAGCTTCTGCTTCTTATTTCATTGAAAATGATGATAAGTGCCATCAAAGACACTATAATTCTCATGAAGGTATAGTATCCAAATGGTAAACTTATAATTCCAATAAAGCAACAAAGTGCAGCAACGATGATGAGATATTTCATGGTTATTAGTTTTTAGTCGGGCTTACAAATTAGTTACAACCAGAACAGTAGGATCTGTCTACATATTCTTTACTATTTCCCGAATAGTAGTAACAGCCCCCTCTTGGTCCAACAATTAATTCATGCCCATTATAAGTGCATCCTTTACTTTTTGAATATGATTTTGAACTCCTTGCTTTTTTTCTTTTTACTTTTCTGCTTTTTTTTGATTTGCTTTTTTTTGTTAAAAATTCAGTGTTAGAAGCTGTTGAATTCGCTAGGGCAGATAGAGATGTTGGTAATAATAGCCCTAAAGTCATAAGGCTTGTGAGTATTAGTTTTTTCATGGTAAAAGTGTTAATTAATTGTAGATTTCTAACGTCTGATGAAGCTCATTTCGATAATTATAAATTTCATCAAGATCGTTTAGCGGCATTTTTTCTCCGGCATCCTTTCCATTATGAAATAGCTCCAGATATTTATTAGTTGTATTAAAATGCAGTCTGCAGATCGGCTTTCTGTTGTTGTCATCGAGCAGAACTCCAAAATAAGACTGGGTATCTCTTGGCGCAATTCTTTCTGAAGGAATTTTTTCCCTCAGGATTGCTTTTACAATTTGAAATCCTTCAGATTCTTCTTCAGTCG
This sequence comes from Chryseobacterium sp., assembly GCA_039594975.1. Classification (GTDB taxonomy): domain Bacteria; phylum Bacteroidota; class Bacteroidia; order Flavobacteriales; family Weeksellaceae; genus Chryseobacterium. The sequence goes on from JBCNMJ010000022.1 coordinate 24,299, forward strand.
TAATGAATTTTGGAGTTTCATTGTTTTCATCAATAGGCTGTATGTTTTTATCATCATGCTTTTCGATTTGCTCATTGATACTCAGGGCAGATTTTAATCTAAAGCTGATTGATTCGTTGATGGATGTGGTTAGTGCTTTTTTAGTGTACTCCTTAAATGCAATGAGCCTGTTGGCATTGATTGGTTTATCGAAAAAGCGGCTTACTAGGAGCTTGATCAGTTGATCTGAAGGGTTTTCTATTTCTTTTTCAAATTCTTTCCGAATTGCTTTGATGTATTTTAAAGCTTCTGCAGAACCTAAAATATCTTCCAGATTATAACCGGTTTTAGTAAAGCTTTCCAGAATTTTTATTGAACTATCTTTCAGGTCTTCAAGATTTATGGTAAGAAAAGGTTTTTCATCCATAATATTGGGCTTCTCAAGGTCCGCATAAAAGTTGTAAACAATCCCATTGGTCAACACTCCGAATTTAGTTTTTGAAACATGATAATAGCGGTGAAGCTGAGAATTATGAGCATCCGCATTTTCTTTCCAATGTTTACACTCAATAATAAAAATTGGTTCATCATTATTTTTGATCACATAATCAACTTTTTCCCCTTTCTTGGTTCCGATATCACAAACATGTTCGGGGACAACTTCTGTAGGATTGAAGATGTCATATCCTAAGATTTGTATAAAAGGCATTACAAAAGCATTTTTTGTTGCTTCTTCAGTTCCTATTTGCTCTTTTAAACCAATGACTTTTTGATGGAGCTGCTCAAGTTTAATTTTAAGATCCATATTTTTAGCTTTTTAGAGTTTCATCAACAATTTCGGCAGTTGGAGCATTGGATTTTACGGAAGCAATTCCGTTTTCCATTCCCGATTTTGAACTGTATAACTGACTTTTTCCAATGATCTCGCCGTTTCTTGCTTTTAAGACGAAATATTCTTTTCCGTTTACGGCAGTTCTTCTCTCGTACTTTGAGTCATCCTGAGAATTAATTCTCACCGATTCTATTCCTTTATGGCAAGATGCTTTTTGGACATAGCCTTCGCTGGTTAAAATAATTTCGCCATTTGTGGCTTTCAGGTTAAACTGATACTCTTTGTTTACTCTCTGAGTAATAATAAATTTTCCCATGATTGTTTTTATTAGGTTATAAATCTTTCTGAAATGTCTTTCTCATCTAGAATTTGCTGATTAGGTAAAATAATTTGTCGTTTTTTTGTAATTGGATTTTCAATAAGAGATGCTTCTGATCTACAGTTTTGAAATCTATATTTGAAAGCTTTTAACCCGGCTCTATATCCATTATTTACCGTTTCTTCATATACATATTTTGAACAACTGGTTCTGAAAATGCACTTTCTTCTTTTTGCTGGAGGGATGAGCAACCAATAAGTCTTAATAAGAAGAAGTAATAGGTTTTTCATGTTCTTTTTTACTAAAAACTACCATTTGATAAGAAGTCATGTAGCCTGGCTGGCTTGTATTTCCAAAACAGCCTTCAACAGGTTGTATATATGTAGATACGCTTTCCAGCCTTAGATATTCCCAATTGTCATCGGTGTGAACTTTTATTAAATTATCTAATTGTTCTGCAATATTTTTTGCACTCATATTTTGTTGATTTGCAGTGGCAACAAATGGTATTACTTTGTATTCCATGATTATTTTTTATTTTAACACTCCAAAAATATGAGCATTAATTTGTGCCTCCTTACGGGAATCCGTAAAACGAAAAAACCTTTCATGAAAATGAAAGGTTTTTTAATAGTTTTCGAAAAAATTCAGATCAAATAATCCCGATATCTTTACAAAAAGCCACCAATTGTTCATTGCTGGTTACTTCAAGGTCTTCTTTTAAGCTGTTTAGTTTTTTCTCAATACTGCTTAAACTATTTGGTCTTATATCTTTTTCCTGAAGATGAACAGGAATATTTTTCTGCAAAATCCCTTTTGAAAGAAGGGACACCAATGTGATGTCATAAGCAGAAAATTCATAATTGTTGAATTTTTTCACTTCCTGCTTGAGGTCTGTCGAAAGATAATTTTCATTAATAAAAACCGAGGCGATGGATTTTTTTAGTTCTTTAGAGTCATTTCTGGCTTTCCGTACATACCCGTTGATATGATAATTTTTAAAAAGCGAATCGATAATTCCTGATTTATGCTGGCTGGAAAAAACAATTACTTTGAGAGTCGGTTGAATTTCCCTCACTTTTTGAATTAATTCCTGCCCGTCTTTAATGTTTTGTGTGTAATGATCTTCTTCAAAAGAAAGATCGGTGATCAATAAATCATAAGGATCGTTTTCCCGTAAAGCTTTTTGAACTTTTGCCAGGGCATCGTCACAATAATATACATAATCAACTTTCGGAATATTAAGATCCTCCAATGTTTTTTGGACAGAAAAACTGCCCATTTCGTGGTCTTCAGCAATTAAAATTTTTTTGAACATTCTGTTTTAAGTTTTTTAAGAAGCAGGAAATGAAATATTAATTTTCAAGCCCTTTTCTGTTTGAGTGTCAAAAATAATTTCTCCTTTGATGGTTTCTATACGGGAAACCGTAGAAGATAATCCGTTTTTATAAATTACATCTCCTGAAATTCCAATTCCGTTGTCTGTATAGAAAATTCTGATGAGGTCATTTTCTCTTTCAAACCTGAAGGAAACAATAGTCGCGTTGCTGTGTTTTTTCATATTGACAAGCAGTTCACGGATGATTTGATACACCTCTTCCTTGTTTTTGGAGCTCAGGTTTTTCCAGATATCTTTATCGTTTCCGGCAAGGTAAGTATTCACTTCATCATTTTTAAATGAGCTGACTGTTTCAGAAATTTTTTCGCTAAAATCTTTTTCTTCACCTTGGGTGTCTGTCTTCTCGTAAGAAATATCCCTGGACTTTTCGTAAACAAATTCCAGTTCGTCAAGCGCTTCGTCTTTATTAAAATGCTCCTGGTTTTCAATCTTTGTCATTACCTGATAAATACCATTGGCAACCACATCATGAACCTTTTTTGACATTTTGAGCTGGGTATTTTTTACTTCAAGCTCTTTCTCCTGTTCGAGACGTTTTTTTCTTTTTCTGTACCATAAAATAGTTATTACTAAAGCTAAAGCTAATAAGATAATACCAATATATTGTTGAAAGTTTTTTGCTCTTAATATTTGATTCTGTGCATTTTTTTGATCTACATCGTATCTTACAATAGCAAATTGGTTCTTGGCTTTATTTCTGGCAGTTTGTAAGCTATCATTTATAAAATTAAAATGTTGAAAGTTGTTCAAATAATTTTTAGCATCTAAAGTTATAATTCTCTGTAAAGCAGTTATTCGATCGTCAGGACTTTTGTTTTTTATAGCTTTAGTCAGCATTTTTTCAGCAAATAATAGAGATAAATTTTTGTCTTTATCCAAATAGTACGTAGATAATGTTTCATAGCTTGAATTTAAGCCTATACTATCTTTTTGTATTTCTCGAATTTTTAAAGCCCGATTAAATTCTGGTAATGGATTATACTTTTTATTATCAAGATATTTCGCTTTTGCAAGGTTGTTTATAACCTTTGATAATGTTGTACTGTTTTGGGTTAAGTATGCTTTCTCTAAATATATTTTTGCTAAACCATATTTTTGCTGACTTATAAGTACATCACCAATATTGTTATAACAAAGTAATTTATTTTCGGTAAGATCAATATATTGTAAAGTTTTAATGTAAAAAAAAGAAGATTTTTCAAAATCTTTAAGAAAATGAAATGCAAGACCGATATTATTATAATTTGTTGCTAATCTATTTCTAAATATACTATCATTTTCTCTTCTAAGAAATTTATTTGCTTCAAATGACGATTCTATTCCTCCATAAAAATCTCCTTTATCGGTTTGGATTAATGCCATATTCACTAAAGAGTTTCCTACACCTAATGAATCATTTATTTTAAGATATTCATTTTTAGCTAGATTGTAGTAGTAGAATGCCGAATCGGAGTGTTTAGAATCTCTGCATATTCTTGCTTTTTTATAATAATTATTATCTAGGGCTTCTTTAATTTCTTTTTTACAGGAAAACAATAATAAAAGAAAAATAAAAAATAATAATTTTTTCATGGATTTAGTTTTTGCAAAGTAAATAAAAAAAAGAGTAGGTGTAAAAACCTACTCTTCATAATGTTATGGTTGAGTGAATGGAGGTGGAGGTAATTGCCCTGAATTTCCTCCGACTGGTCCACCTGTTCCATCTCCCGGATCTATTCCGTCTCCTGGATCAGTATCGCTCTGTACGATTACGATGGTTGAATTATTATTATCGCATGTTGATGTATTGGCATTATTGTGTCCGAATGCTAAGCCTAATAGCATTAAAATAAATTGGATCATTTCCTTAAAAATTTGAGGTTTGAAATTGTTTTCCTTCCTCTCGGAATATTTATTCCGAGCTGTACACGATTAAAATTTCGAAGCGCTTCTAAATTTTTTGGGAAGTGAACCATCAAAAACGGAAGAGAAACATCTGCTTCCCAACCCGGAGTTTTCTTCCGTTTTATCTGGCGATTTTTGAAATCAGTTTTGTAAATTTGTTATTGTCTTTTATTTTTAATGTTTTGTTTATCAACTGATTTCTGAGACAAAGATGCGACAAACAGTGACGCATGTGTTAGACAAAACACGGACATCGATAGACATAAAACGGACACGAATTTGTTACGGAAACCCGTAATGTGACACGGTGAAAAATCTTCTATTTTGTAAATGCTTTTAAAAACTAATTATGTCCAAGAAAAAACTACTAATTCGTGAAGTATTTGAACAGGCAGAAAGGGAATCGGGAAAAACTTCTAAAAATGGCTTATCTCTTTATTTGAAGGTGCATTTAGAGACTTTTAATATCTATCTTGACGAGAAAACTTTTGTAAGATATTATGATGCATTTGTATTAGAGAAGGGCAAGGAAATGGAACCGGATGTAGATACATTAAATAAATTAAGCAAATATATAGGTTATACGGATTTTGCTGACTTCTCCAGAACGTTTATAAAGAAAGATGAAGATGCTAATAAAACTACTGTCAAAATCAGTGTTGACAAAGATGAAGAATCCATTACGGATAGACTTTCTAATATAATTATCAATATTACAAATGAACAAAACTTCAAAATGCCGGAATTCATAAAGAAAAATGGATTGGGATTGATGGAGATGGTTTTGCTTGTCTGTCTTGTTACTGGAAATGTGGTTTTCTCACATCCTAAAAAAGAGAAATCATATGGTTTTGCAGGGTCTTTGCCTATATTGAAGTGTATGTATTGGGATGGGAGTGAATATAAATTGGTTGATTGTAATAACAAAAACCCTCTCTACGATGATAAAATACCTGTTGATGAAGTAAAGCTAAAGTTTTTTAAAAGAGTGTTGCGAAAAGATACATTAACGATTGAAAATGCATTAGGAAAAACCTGGTATTCTAAATATAACGGAGATGTTCAGTTTTTTACAAAAGACGGGGAAGATCCGGATAATGGAAGAGAGCTGAAAAAGGCAACTGCTTTCATGATTAATAAATATGCAGGTCTGCAACCAGATTCAATAGAAGTAGAATAATAAAAAAATAACCACAAAGAATAGAAAATCTTTGTGATTAAATATAAAATTTGTTTGCCTCTTATTCTGCGTTCAGCATTCCCAATTCCCCAAAATGCTTTTTGAATTTCTGAATTTTTGGACCAACAACTGCGCTACAATACGGTTGAGTAGGGTTTTCATTGTAATAGCCTTGATGGTATTGTTCGGCAGGCCAGAATCTCTCAAATTTAGTTAATTCTGTTACATAAGTTCCTGTCCATCTTCCGGAAGCTATAGAGACTTTAATCGCTTCTTCGGCTTTTGCTTTTTCAGCTTCATCTTTATAATAAATTACAGAGCGGTACTGCGTTCCGATATCATTTCCCTGTCTGTTTAGTTGGGTGGGATCATGGAGGAAAAAGAAAACATCCATCAATTGTTCGTAGGAGATTACTGATGGGTCATAAGTTATCTGTACGACTTCCGCATGTCCTGTTTCTCCTGTACAAACTTCCTGATAAGTCGGATTATCCTTATGACCTCCTGAATATCCTGAAATGGCAGATTTTACGCCCTTCAGCATATTGAAACAGCTTTCCACACACCAAAAACATCCGCCTCCGAAAGTGATCTGTTCTAAATTATTGTTATCCATTCTAAGTTGATTATGTATTTAAATATTTTCTCGTTTAAGGAATATTCTTGGAGAAAAAACTAATCAAAAATAAGGAAAAGTTTTCCAATGTGTGCTTAATTACGCCTTTTAAACGCGAATTGTAATGATAGACGAAACAAATTGCTTTAAAATTAAATCAACATTATTGCTCACTCAGGATTTACTTACAGAGACCCTTCGCCAAGCTCAGGATGACACCGAAATAAATTATTCTTATAAAGCGATGAGTAATTAGACTGTCATGCTGAGCTTGTCGAAGGATCTTTAATAAAAACAAAAAAGCACCCTTAAAAGGATGCTCATATGATTTAAATTGTTTTGATTATTTTTCCCAAACCAGAGCACTTGCTCCCAGAATAGCAGCATCTGCTTCGTCCAGCTCACTGAAAACCAATTTTACTTTATTTCTGAAAATAGGAAGAAGGTTTCTTTCCATGTGAAGTTTCGTAGGTTTTAAGATAAAATCCCCTGCTTTGATTACTCCTCCAAACAAAAGAATAGCTTCCGGAGAAGAGAACATCACAAAATTTGCCAAAGCTTCTCCTAATTTTTGTCCTGTATATCTGAAAACTTCTATGGATATTGGATCTCCTTTCAAAGCACATTCGTGTACTGTTTTAGAATTAATGGCTTCTTCTGGATATTGATTAAGCATAGATTCAGGAAATTCGGCTCTCATTTTCTTTGCGGTAATAGCAATACCTGTTGCTGATGCATAAGCTTCAAGGCTTCCTTCAGAACCGGTGCTCCAGTGTTTTCTTCCACCTGGTTTTACGATTGTATGCCCCAATTCTCCGGCAAAACCATCGTGTCCGTAGATTAGCTTGCCTCCTGCAATGATTCCGCTTCCTACACCTGTACCTAGAGTAATCATAATGAAATCTTTCATTCCTCTGGCTGCTCCGAAAAGCATTTCCCCGATTGCAGCAGCATTGGCATCATTGGTTATTGTACATGGAAGCCCAAATTTGGCTTTCATCAATTCAGCAAAAGGTATGATTCCTTTCCAGGGTAAATTAGGGGCCTGTTCTATAGTCCCGGTATAATAGTTGGCATTGGGAGCTCCGACTCCTATCCCATCAAAGTTTTTTTCTTTTCCGTGACTTTCGATCATGGGATGAACAGCCTCGTATAAAGCGTCAATATATTCTTCTACAGTAGCGTAGGCATCTGTTCGGATATTTCCTTTTTCAAGAACTTCACCCCGGTGGTTTACCACCCCAAATTTTGTGTTTGTTCCGCCAATATCAATTCCCAGCGCAACGTGTTTTGACAAATCTACTAATGACATTTCTTTGCTTAAAATTCTAAAAGGCTAAAATTATAAAAAAGATCTTAGTTATTAGACGATTAAGCACATATTTATTTAAAAAAAGTTTTAAACGGTTTTAGGAGTTTTCTTTTTTCTTCTTCCCCACCAGATCATGAAGCCAGTGACTGGTAATGAGGCACATATCAAACTTACAATAAAAGCAATGATCTTTGTAGGAAGTCCTAAAATGGCTCCGACATGAATATCATAGTTGGCTCCAACTGTTTTTTCACCGAAATTTTTGTCTTTCATGTCGTGAGTATGCAGCAATTCTCCTGAGTTTTCATCAAAAATCAAGCTGCTGCTTTTGTGGTAAGAATATGATAAGTGTTTCACATAAACTTCAAAATTCGGATGTGCATGATCATCCATGTGTTCGTGTCCAAGATCGATAGAGAAGCCATAAGAATCAGGATATTTCGCCTTAACGGTATTGCTGATTTTATCTAGCGTTCCTTCTGTTCTCAACTCAATTGGAGCTTTAGTCTTAATGGATGAAAAGTCAGGGTAAACTGTTTTTCCTCCTGAAAAGATGAAATAAAACGCAGCCTGAACTACAAAAAACGCATAGAATAATCCCGTTAATGAAAATATTAGAGCAAAAATGGATGCATAAAATCCTAAGACATTATGAAGGTCATAATTTTTTCTTTTCCAGCTTTTTACATTCTGCCATCTGAAAGAAAAACGCTGTTTTCGGGCTGCTTTATTTTTAGGCCACCAAAGAATAATTCCGGAAATCAGCATGATGACAAAAATAATTACAGGAATTCCCACAAGATAGGTTCCCCATTCCTGCTTTAAAAGATAGCTCCAATGGATCATTTTTACGATCTGGAAGAAACCGTTTTTCTCGTCATATGTTCTTAAAACTTTTCCGTTGTAGGGATTAACATAAGCTACTTTGTAGATAGGAAATTCATCAAAATAATTCCAGCCTTTCGGATTGTGTTCATACCAATAAAAAAGATAAGACATCTTTTTGTCGATCGGGATATTCACCCAATGTACAGGATATTTTTCTTTTACCTGATCCACTACCAAACGTTCCAGAACACGGATTGGAAGAACCTGCTTCTGCTCGATATTCTGTTCGTTGTGATAAATGACATCTTTACGGGTAAAGTTTTCAATTTCATCCTTAAAAACGTACAATGCTCCGGTAATGGAAATAATGAAGATCAGAAACCCAATTCCAAGACCCAACCACAAATGCAGTCTTCCTGTCCATTTCTTTACTATGCTTGGCTTTTTTTTATGATGATGTTTTTTCTTCATAGTTTCCTTTGACTGGGCAAAGATAAGTTTTAATTTTTATTTAGAATATTTATAAATTAAAAAAAATGAATGGTACTAAAATTTATATTCAACCATAAAAGTGCCCCTTATTCCTAAAGAATTGGTAAAGTCAGCATCTCTTGCGGTCCACCATGCAATTGCGGGTTGATACATTGTATTAAACAGGTTTTCGATACCCAGAGATACTTTCCAGCTCTTATTTACATCGTAGCTTGATTTAAAATTAAAAATCGTGTATTCAGGGACTTTTCCTTCGCCATATACATACAAGCCGGTTTTGGCATTGGGTTCAAATCTGTCCTGTCCGAAAGCATGAAGCATATCCAGTCCCACAGACATTCTCTGAATTGGTTTTACCTGAACATAAGCTAAAACCTTAGGTGCGGATATTCTGCTGTTATTGATTTTTGTTGAATAATCACCATCGTTTTTAGGAGAAGTAATTCCTTCCATCCAGCTATAGCTTCCTCCGAAACTGATCCAGTTTACAGGGGTAAAATGTAAAAAACCTTCCACTCCATACACTACTTCTGGTGCTCTTTGTATCGTTAAGGCTCTGTCCGGGCTCTGGATAAAAGTTGCTCCCAATTTGGAAGTACTTACGTAAGAAGTCACTTCATAGTTCAGCCATTTTGTAATTTGGCCAGTTGTTCCCAGTTCATAATTGTTAACGATGATGGGTTTTGTTTCCAGGTTGCTGATGGTGTCAGAAGTTGATGTTCTCAAAATTCTTCCCAATTCGTTGATTGAATAGGCCTGGGAAAAACTTCCGAAAATATTGATCATAGGATTGATATTGTAACGGATTCCGATGTTTCCCACCAATGCATTATATTCTAAGTTTCCTCCGGTTACAAAAATACTTTTTGTAAAAGTTCCGTCTGATTTAATTGTCGAAAGAGTGTTGAAATCTCCGACTTTTACCTTCATATTTTCATATCTTAAACCTCCTTTGAGGGTTAACTTCTTTAATAAATCAATCTTAACCAAAGCAAAAGGCGCAATATTAGTCATGTTCATATCCGGAGTCCAATAGCGGCCATCTTCCAGCTTCTGAACAGTTTGATCGTTTAAAATATCAACTCCGTAAATAATTTCTGCCTGAGAATTCTGAGCGTTCCATAGTTGGGTGTCGAAGTTGGCTCTTGCCCCGTATTTCTTAGAAATCACGTTGGACTGACCACCGTTGAAAAAAGTGTCGCTGTATCCGTAAACCGTTCTGAAATCCTGCATGTAAAGGTTTACATTCAAAGAAGTTCCTTTCCAGATATTTTTATTGTCATAGCTTACTTTTATATTGTGATTTCTCGGAGTACCCTGCGGAGTGGTTTCCAGATTTTTTCCTATACCTTCTCCTATAGTTGGAGTGATCCCATATTTTCCTGTTTTTAAACCTAAATCTAAATCAGATTTTGAAGCATATCCAATATAGGAAGCCTCAATTCTTTGATTATCATTAATGTTATAGCCTAACTTCAGCATTCCGTTGTAATTATTCATTTTGGCGGGACTGTATGTCGGACTTAAATTCACACCATCTGCATCTTTCATATAACCCGTTCTTTCATAGGCAAACGAAGCCACGTAATCGAACTTTTTAGCTAAATTTCCGGAAAGTAACTGGCTTGCTCTGAAACCTAAAGTTCCGCCATAAGGTTGCCCGGTGATACCCACCTGAGAAATTCCTGAAATTTTTTTATCAGAAATGCTTTTTCTCGTGATATAGTTAATAATTCCTCCATCTGCTCCATTTCCATAAATAGAGGACGCTCCTTTAATGACTTCAATTCTTTCAATTACTGAAGGATCGATTGATCTTAAGTCTCGTGCTCCGTTTCGAAGCGGTGTAGATTGAGGGATGCCGTCAATTAAAACCAAAACCTGACGGCCTCTCAGTGTTTGTCCGGTGTTGGAAGTTTGTCCCGAACTTGTTGCCAAACTCGGAACAGTATATTGTAAAATGCTGGTAATATCTGAGTTTACCGTCAACTGTGACTGAATCAGTTTCTGATTAACGATCGTTACCGAGCTCGGAATTTCTTTTATATTTTCTTTTTTTCGGGAAGCGGTAAGTACTACTTCTTCAACATTAGATGTTTTTAAACTATCTGTTTTCTGTGCAAAAACGGCCACAGATCCTAAGCAAGCTACTGATAAAAGAGCTTTTTTCATGATATCTTCTTTCCTTGTTTTTTATATTTTCCCCACCAAATCAAAAAACCGGTTACAGGTAATGATGTGCAGACCAACCCGGCTAAAAACCAAATGATTTTTCCGAACAGTCCAAAATAGGAACCTGTATGAATATCATAATTGGCATTGGCATATTTTTCAGCATTAGTAAGACTTTGATGAGGTTTATTTGATAAGATTTTTCCTGAATATTTATCAAAAACAATCAGGCTTCTTTCACTGAATCTTCCGTCTTTCTGATAGACCGTGACAGGAATATTTTTTAATTCTTTTCCTTTTTTATTTTTTCCGTTTAAGGGAATTCTGTAGCTTGATGACTCTCGGTACATTTTTTTAGTCTCCTGAGCCGTAATATCATAAACTGAATAGTTTTTTGCTAAAAGAGAGTCAGGCGATTTGATATCTTTCTCCTTCGGAAGTTCCAAAGAGCCGGAAAATGTAAAATTGAATACATTTTTCACCCATGGATAGGAAAAATAGATTCCGGTAAGGCTCATCAACAAGGCAATGAAAGATACATAAAAACCTAAAATACTGTGAAGATCATAATTTTTACGCTTCCATGTTTTTACATTTTTCCAGTCGAATGAGAAGCGTGCTCTTCTTGCTTTTTTATTTTTCGGCCACCAAAGCACAATCCCTGTGAGGAGCATAATGATAAATAATACTACAGGAATTCCCACTGTATATTTTCCCCAATCTGTTTTTAGCAGTAAACTCCAGTGAATGGCTTTTAAAATAGGGAAGAGGTCATATTTTTCGTCATAAACTCCTAAAATCTGCCCCGTATATTGATTGACATAGACAAGTTTATTAATCTTAACTTCCTGAAAATAATTCCAGCCTTTTTTATCTTTTTCGTAATAAAGAAACTCGTAAGATTTGTTTTTATCTAAAGGGATCTCAACCGAGCTGACAGGATATTTTTCATTGACTTCCAAAGAAACTTTTTCTTTAAGGGTTGCAATGGGAATTGGAGACTGTGTAATCGTTTCTGGCTTAACCCAGATTGCATCTTTTCTGAGAGTATTCTGTATTTCATCCTTAAAAACATACATGCTCCCTGTTAGGGAAACAATAAAAACAATCAGACCAACAGATAAGCCCAACCACAAATGCAGTTTGGCTGACCATTTTTTTATCCATGAAGGTTTCTTCTTATGATGATGCTTTTTCTTCATAGTAAAAAGCTAACCTTACCAAAGGTTAGCTTTTAGTTTTTTTAAAATTTATAGTTTAAACTTAATGACAGTGTTCTAAGTCTTTGAGGAGTAACGGTTGACCAACCTGAGAAATATTTTTTATTTGCAATATTATCAAGCTTTAAAATCAAACTGTATTTATCTTCATTATAAGACAATGCTGCGTTGAAAATTGTATAGCTTGGAATTGCAAAAGTCCCTGTTGAAGCTCTATTCAACGTGTAAAGTTCACTCGCAGAGTTTGCACCAAAACCAATTCCTACATTTTTTAAAGCACCTTCTTGTACTTTATAATTTGCCCAGAAATTGAAAAGATTTTTAGGGCCGGCTTCTTCCGGACGATATCCTATGTAGGTTGGATCGCCTACAGTAACTTCACTTTCGTTGTGACTAAATCCTGCAATAATATTTAATCCGTTAATTGGACTACCCACAACACTTACTTCAAAGCCTTTACTTTCTACCTCTCCTCCTTGAATGCTGTTTTGTGCGTTAGTAGGATCAGGCATTACCTTATCTTTAACTTTAATGTTATAGTAACTTGCTGTAATTGATAATTTATCTTTTACTAAACTTGCTTTTGTTCCAAATTCCCATTGATTGGCGTGTTCAGGATCAAAATATGCAAAATACTTGCTTCCATCCGCTGCTATATTTTGAACGGGTTCAACGTTTTGGAATCCATTCATATAGTTTGCAAAAATTGATAATTTATCTTGAATAGGCTGATAAACTAATCCTAATTTTGGTGAGAAAGTTGTCGTTGCCTTTGATTTTTCAACGGAATATGGGGTGGGGTTTCCTGTGAAATGATCTACTCTGGCGCTAAGCATAGCAGATAAATTGGGAAGAATATATACTACATCCGAAATATATGCACTGTAAATTTTGGTTTCCATTGTTCCAATTGCATTTTCAGCCGATGCTAAAACTGCGTTTACAGCAGCCTGATTCAATTCTCCGGCTTTTGTATCTGTCTGATTAACCAATGAAACTGTTCCAAATCCAGCCCATCCAGTTCCTCCCAATAAGAACTGTCTTTGAAAATAATCTAAACCAAATAAGAATTTGTTTTTAACTTTTCCGATATTAAAATTTCCTACAAAATTTTGCTGAATCCCAGTTGTATTGGTTTCGCCTCCTAATTTTGAGATATATCTAGTGAACTCGTCTCCATTTGCTGAATCCCATAAATATTGATTGTATCCGTCAGTTTTTGTATTTCCTCTTGAGACAATTGTCTGAGAAGTCCAATTGTCAGAGATTTTGTAGTTAGCCTGAGCCTGGATGTTGAATGTAGTATTTTTAATACTTAAATCATTACTTGTATATGATTTTTTATAATTCTGTTCAAACAAGTCAATTGAATGGAAAGAAAGAGGGCTATATCTACTTAAAAATATCATTGGAGCATTTGCTGCATCTGATTTTTTAATTTCAGTACTTACTGTAAATGTTAGTTTATCATTTACAATATATTTTACTGATGGTGCTACATAGATCGATTCATAAGAACCGGCATCTTGAAAAGAGTTTTGTTTCTGATAGGCTGCATTTATTCTTGCATAAAGATTTTTACCGATTGGTGCATTTACATCAGCTGTAATTCTATTTAAACCATAACCTCCTAAAACATATCCGATTTCTCCTCCTAAATAATTGTATGGTTTTTTAGTAACAACATTTAATAATCCTCCATAAGAAATAACACTGCCTCCATATAATGTACCGGAAGGACCTTTTATAGCTTCTATTGTTTCAATCCCCGCAGGATCAATCGTTCCGTTGTTAAAAGCGGGCATTCCATTTACTAAAGTCGGTTGTAAAGAAAAACCTCTCATTGTGTAATATTCTCCACCATCATTTCCTCTACCTGTTGACTCCCATAACCTTGCAATACCGGTAACATTTTTTAAAGCGTCGTTTATATTTGTCGCTACTTGTTCTTTGATAACATTTTTATTTACGGTATTGTATACTTGAGGGTTTTCAATATCTTTAAGCGGCATTTTATTGGCGGACTCGCTATTTTTGGTTATATAGCCAGTCAAAACAACTTCTTCAATTTTACCGGACTTTAAAGTATCTTTTTCCTGAGCAAAAGTTAGCATAGAACCCAACAGCGAAGCACAGATCAGTACATTTTTCATGAAACAAAAATTTTTACAAATATATTGTTTTTAATTATTCTAAATAAATTTCATAATTGATATTTATCATAAAATTATTATACAATAAATAGCAAAAACCCGCAACAATCTGTATTGATGCGGGTTTTGTATTAGGAGTTAATTATTTTCTTATGCAGGAATTTCTCCTTTGTACAAGAATGAAATAATTTCTTTATTCAATTTGTCGATCATTTCACTGAATAAGTGGAAAGATTCCTGTTTGTAAATTACCAGAGGATCTTTCTGTTCGTAAACGGCTCCCTGAGAAGATCTTCTTAAATCATCCATTTCACGAAGATGAAGTTTCCAGTTTTCGTCAATAATAGATAAAGTGATATTTTTTTCAAAATCATTAACTAAGCTTTCACACTTGGTTTCGTAAGCCTCCTTAAGATCTGCAACGATTGTCATGGTTTTATGACCGTCTGTAAAAGGAACCTGAATCATTTTAAACATTGAACCTTGATTCTGATATACATTCTCAATGATAGGGAATGATTTTTCTTTCAGCAAGTTCAGTTTCATTTGATAATCTTCCTGAGCTGCTTTGAATAAAATATTCGTTAAGTCCTGAACATTTTTATTCTTGAAGTCGCTCTCAGAAACAGGAGATTCCATCGTGAAAGTTTTGATGATTTCATATTCGAAATCTTTATAATTTCCTGTAGCTTTTCCTTTTGCAACAATAGAGTTGGCAACATCAAAAATCATATTGGCGATGTCATACTTCAGGTGATCTCCAAATAAAGCATTCTTTCTTCTCTTGTAGATAACATCACGTTGCTTGTTCATCACGTCATCATATTCAAGAAGTCTTTTTCTGGTTCCGAAGTTGTTTTCCTCTACTTTTTTCTGAGCTCTTTCGATAGATTTAGAGATCATAGAATGTTGGATAACCTCTCCTTCCTTATGACCCATTCTGTCCATCATTTTAGCGATTCTTTCAGAGCCGAACAAACGCATTAAGTTGTCTTCCAAAGACACATAGAACTGAGAACTTCCCGGATCTCCCTGACGCCCTGCTCTACCTCTCAACTGTCTGTCAACACGTCTTGAATCGTGTCTTTCGGTCCCTATAATGGCTAAACCTCCTGCTTCTTTTACCTCTTTTGTTAGTTTAATATCGGTACCACGACCCGCCATATTGGTTGCAATGGTTACAACTCCGGGATGTCCTGCTCCGGCAACAATTTCCGCTTCTTTTTTGTGAAGTTTCGCGTTCAGAACCTGGTGTGGAATTTTTCTTAACTGAAGTGCTTTTGATAATAATTGAGAGATTTCAACAGAAGTTGTCCCTACAAGAACAGGTCTTCCGGCAGCTGTTAATCTTTCAATTTCTTCAATTACAGCGTTATATTTTTCTCTGTTAGTTTTATAAACTAAGTCTTGCTTATCATGTCTCAAAATCGGACGGTTGGTTGGAATAACCACAACGTCTAATTTATAAATTTCCCAAAGCTCACCCGCTTCCGTTTCAGCAGTACCGGTCATCCCCGCAAGCTTGTTATACATACGGAAATAGTTCTGAAGGGTAATGGTTGCAAAAGTTTGAGTCGCAGCTTCGATCTTTACATTTTCTTTAGCTTCGATCGCCTGGTGAAGACCGTCCGAATAACGTCTTCCCTCCATGATACGGCCTGTCTGCTCATCAACGATTTTTACTTCACCATCAATTACAACATACTCATCATCTTTTTCGAATAAAGTGTATGCCTTTAATAGTTGGCTCATCGTGTGAACTCTTTCTGACTTTTCAGCAAAATCAGAGAAAAGTTTTTCCTTAGCTTCAAATTCTTCTTCTTTAGATAAATTTTTAGCTTCTAATTCAGCGATTTCGGTTCCGATATCAGGAAGTACAAAGAAGTTCGGATCAGAGTTTCCTTGAGACATGTATTCAACACCTTTGTCTGTAAGGTCTACCTGATTGTTCTTTTCTTCGATTACGAAGTAAAGATCTTTATCTACAATCGGCATATCGCGGTTGTTATCCTGCATATATTGAGCTTCTACTTTCTGAAGCAACGCACGGTTTCCACTTTCCGATAAGAATTTAATTAATTGTCTGTTTTTAGGAAGACCTCTGTAAGCCTGAAGCAGTTTGAATCCTCCTTCTTTTGTGTTTCCTGCAGCGATTAATTTTTTCGCTTCATTAAAAATAGTGGAAACCGTTTTTTTCTGAACCTCAACAATTCTGTCGATAGAAGGCTTCAGAACATCAAACTCCTGTCTGTCTCCTTGTGGAACCGGACCAGAAATGATCAATGGTGTTCTTGCATCATCCACCAATACAGAGTCAACCTCATCCACGATCGCAAAGTTCAATTCTCTTTGTACCAGTTCTGAAGGTGAAGTCACCATATTATCTCTCAGGTAATCGAAACCGAATTCATTATTGGTTCCATAAGTGATATCTGAGTTGTATGCTTTTCTTCTTCCGTCTGAGTTCGGTTGGTGATTATCGATACAGTCGATAGACATCCCGTGGAATTGGTATAAAGGTCCCATCCAAGCCGAGTCTCTTTTGGCAAGGTAATCATTCACTGTTACAACGTGAACACCTCTTCCCGGAAGAGCATTTAAGAAAATAGGAAGCGTACCTACTAAAGTTTTACCTTCTCCGGTTGCCATTTCGGCAATTTTACCGCTGTGAAGAATAACCCCTCCGATAAACTGAACATCGTAATGTACCATATCCCAGTTTACAGGTGTTCCGGCAGCATCCCATGAGTTTTTCCAAACCGCTTGATCTCCCTGAATTTCTACAAAATCTTTTCCTGCAGCAGCCAACTGTCTGTCCCAATCAGTTGCTGTTACCCGGATCTCTCCGTTCTGTGCCCATCTTCTTGCTGTTTCTTTTACCAAAGCAAAAACTTCAGGAAGAATTTGGCTCAAAACTTTTTCTTCAATTTCGTAAGATTCTTTCTTTAGAGCTTCAATCTTTGAAAAAAGAGCTTCTTTTTCGTCAACGTTTGTCGAATTTTTTATCTGCTCTTGAATCTGTTCTATTTGAGCTGTGATTTTGCTGATTGCAGATTTAATATTCTCTTTAAACTCAGCAGTTTTCTCTCTTAAACCATCATCAGACAATTGCTGAATTTCTGGTTCAACAGCTTTGATTTTTGTTACAACTTTTTTTACTTCTTTTAGGTCCTGCGCTTTCTTGTCTCCCAAAAACCCCTTAAGAACTTTGTTTAAAAAACTCATAAAATTTTTACTTTATGCCTAAAGCGATATACTTTAAGCGTTTTTAATAACACTTATCGTGTAAAATTGATATTTAAAAAGGGCAAAAAAGCTCTAAGCTATTGCCTAAAGCTTGATGCTTTAATTAATATTCGTCTTCATTCCAAAGATAATCCTCGTCTGTAGGATAATCACTCCAGATCTCATCGATTGCGTCATAAATTTCCCCTTCATCTTCGATTGCCTGAAGATTTTCTACTACTTCCATCGGTGCACCAGTTCTGATTGCGTAGTCGATAAGCTCTGCCTTTGTCATCGGCCAAGGTGCGTCACTTAAATAAGATGCTAATTCTAATGTCCAGTACATAATTTTCTAATTTTTTGCAAAAGTATAAAAATAGCTTATATTATATGCTTTTTTATACTTGATTTTCAATTCTTTTTGATTAATTTTTGTTCATTGTCCTTCATAAGCTGCATTACAGCTGTCCCAACAACTTACATGCTGTCATTTTCTCAAAAACCATTCCACAAATTTTTTTATGCCATTTTGGAAGTCTGTGTCTGGTTTGTAGCCAATTAATGTCTTCGCTTTTGCGATATCTGCATTGGTTTTTCGGACATCTCCCGGCTGCATTGGCAGATTTTTTCTGATGGCAGAAATTCCCAGGTTGGTTTCTATTGTACTCAGCATTTCAGATAAAGTAATCACTTCA
>JBCNMJ010000023.1:0-41969 GCA_039594975.1 Chryseobacterium sp.
ATGGTTATTTTACTCAAATATAATATTTTCTAATTTTCATAGATTTTAAAATTTATAAAATATTATTCATATGAAAACAGCCTATTTATATGTCCGTGTAAGTACGGACGAGCAAAAAAGAAAAGGTTATTCCTTACCCGAGCAAGAGGACAGGTTATTAAAATATTGTAAATATAACAATATTGAAGTCAAGGGAATTTATCGTGAAGACTTCTCAGCTAAGAATTTCAATCGGCCTGAATGGAAAAGCCTATTCACAACAATTAAGCATAAATCACCTAAGGAAGAAACTAATATATTATTTATTAAATGGGATCGATTCAGTCGTAATGTTGAGTATGCCTATGAAATGATAGGAATGCTTCGGAAATATAAAACAACAGCAATGGCTATTGATCAGCCTGTAGATTTTTCAGTTCCGGAAAGTACAGTTATGCTTGCTGTATACCTTTCTGTACCAGAAGCCGAAAACAGTAGAAGAGCCCAGAATACAGCAAATGGGATTCGTCGGGCGAAACTAATGGGTAGATATACTAATAAGGCACCTTTAGGATTTATTAATCTGACACTATTAGATGGTAAAAAAATAATTACTCCTAAACAACCAGAGGCAGAAATTATAAAATGGGTATTCTATCAACTTTCAAAAAATATTCATAAGATAGAAGAGATCAGAAAAATGGCGACTGATAAAGGTTTGATATGCTCACGATCGCATTTTTTTAGGCTGGTACGTAATCCGGTTTATTGTGGTCTTATATCGGTAAATATTAGCGCTGAGGAGCAACAAATGGTTAAAGGAATGCATGAGGCATTAATTTCTGAAAGCCAGTTTTATGACGTACAGCGTATTATTACAACGAAAAGACAAGTTACCGCTAAAGCAGATACTCTAAAAGCAACATTTTTTCTAAGAGGATTCTTAATATGTCCCCACTGTAATCAAAAACTTAGTGGAAGCTTTTCTAAAGGCAAAACCAAAAAATATCCCTATTATCACTGTCATGGGCGATGTAAGACAAGAATAAATGCAATTCTTCTCAATGAATGTTATCAGAATAAACTTCAAGAACTAATATTATCAAATAATGCAGCTGAATTATTCAACAGTATTTTAGACGATCAGAATATAAAAACACAGAAAACAAACTATTTACATGAACGGACGTTAGCAGAGAGAAAATTGAAAGAAGAAGGATTAACTCTTTCCCAAGCTAGAAAGCTATTTGTAGCAAGGATTTTGAAACTGGACGATTACAATGAATTAAAAAAAGAGAACCAGGTTAATTCTCAATGCTTAAAAAAAGAGTTACGTAATATCAATACTAAATTAAGAGATATTGATAGGCAGGAACAGTTGGAATGCAAATTATTTTTAGAGCTTTTTCACGGATTTTCGGAATTTGATACAGCTGATAAAAAGCATCTTGTGAGTTTGATTCCTCCTGTTAATGTTGACTACCAAAAAGGGAGTCTTTCTTTAGATCTAAATGATGCATTATTAAAAGTACTATCGAAAAAATATGAAAAATGAATTTCACTTATAAAAAAATATCAATTGAACAGGCAATTGCCCTGTTAGCAAAAAATGGCATTAAAGTAGATGATGAAGAAATAGCAGTTATATTGGACCTGCTTTATCTTATTTCAAAAAATTACAAAAAAACAGAAAAAAAGATAGTATAACCCTAAGGAGATTTCGAATTTGCGGAAAAGTCCTATAGAAAATATATTGAGGCTCTTCTAGATAATTTCAAACAAGTGATAGAGGAATTCTAGCTTCAAAAATCGAACTCTAAATATCCCAATCGTAAAAGTTTGGGCTACAGATTTTTATGGGTACAAAAAATGAGACAACTTTTAAAAAGTTGTCTCATTAAGTGAGCGCGAAAGGATTCGAACCTTTGACCGTCTGCTTAGAAGGCAGATGCTCTATCCAGCTGAGCTACGCACCCATTATAATTTTGAGAAAATTATGAAAACTGTCGGGGCGGCAGGATTCGAACCTGCGACCTCCTGGTCCCAAACCAGGCGCGATGACCGGACTACGCTACGCCCCGAAAGATATATAGAAAAGCGGAGGGTAAGGGATTCGAACCCTTGCGACACTTTCGCGTCGACAGTTTAGCAAACTGCTCCGTTAACCACTCCGGCAACCCTCCTGTTTATCTTATTTTTTGATGATCGTTGTTCTGTTA
Organism: Chryseobacterium sp.; assembly: GCA_039594975.1. Lineage (GTDB taxonomy): Bacteria > Bacteroidota > Bacteroidia > Flavobacteriales > Weeksellaceae > Chryseobacterium. Next base: position 2,199 of record JBCNMJ010000023.1, read on the forward strand.
TTGCGAGTGCAAATATAGAATAGATTTCTTTATTTACCAAATATTTTTCAAGAAAAATTTGTGTATTTTTACGCTAATAAACGATTAAAAAAGCAAACAAATGCGTAAAACATTATATATCATCGGCTTAAGTTTTTTTGTTTTTTCATGCACCTCACAGAAAAATGTGAAACAAAATGCTTCACGTAATAACAAACAGGTTGTACAGCCAAAAACTCCGGTAACGAAGACTCCTAGCGAGAAGCCAAAACCTCAGATTACCCATGAAGGAGGAGTGGATTTTTTCACAACCAATATTGCAGATGCCACTAAAAATAATAATACGGTAAGTTATGGTTCAATTGTATCGGCAAAACCGGCCGGATATAAAGTGGTGAAAACGTATTTTCCTGCAGTAGGACAGAATTTCAGACAACGTTATTTGATTCTTCACTACACTGCTTTGCCGGATGATAAGTCAATTACTGTTCTTACACAGCAGGAAGTAAGTGCACACTATCTTGTCAATAATACCGGAGACAATGAGATTTACCAACTGGTAGACGAAAATAAACGTGCCTATCATGCAGGAGTGAGCTCTTGGAGAAGTGACAAAAATTTGAATGACACTTCTATAGGTATAGAAATTGTGAATGCGGGATTCAGGACGGATACTACAAAGACCAGAGTGTTTGCAGCTTTCAGTGATGACCAGGTAAAAAAAGTGGCTGCATTGGCTAAAGATATTATTACAAGATATCAGATTCCTGCTACCAATGTTTTGGCACATTCTGATATTGCACCTACCAGAAAACAAGATCCGGGGCCGCTTTTCCCTTGGAAAAAGTTATATGATGAATACCAGATCGGAATGTGGTATGATGAAGCAGCTAAACAGACTTTCCTTACCCAGGCACAGACAGATTTTACAACAAGATACAGTGAGCCTGCTTTTATTTTTATGATTCAGACTGCCTTGCAGAAATTTGGTTATGGACTTGAACTTACCGGAGCCTGGGATGATGCTACTAAAAAAACAATTGAAGCTTTCCAGTATCATTTCAGACCCGAGAAATACGACGGGATCATGGATGCCGAAACATGGGCAATTTTACAGGCATTAAATCAAAAATATCCGATAAAATAAGTAATTTTGAAGTGCATCTTGATGATGCATTTTTTTGAATCAATACATTAAGTTTTAAATACTATTTTAATGGAAAATTACAGAAAGGAAAGCGATCTTTTAGGTGAATTAAATGTGCCTGTAAACGCTTACTATGGTGTACAAACCCAGCGAGCAATAGAGAACTTTAAGATTTCCGGGCAACTCCTGTCTTCATACCCAGAATTTATAAAAGGGCTTGCTTTTGTAAAAAAAGCAGCTGCGAAAACCAATTATGAATTAGGGCTTCTTGATGAAAATCTATATTTCAAAATTGCTGAAACCTGTGATGAACTGATTAACGGAGAATTACATGAACAGTTTCCGGTAGATATGATCCAGGGAGGAGCAGGAACTTCAATCAATATGAATGCGAATGAAGTGATTGCGAACAGGGTATTGGAAAAGCTTGGAAAAAACAAAGGAGAGTATGAATTTTGTTCTCCGAACGACCATATCAACCTTTCGCAGTCTACCAACGATGCCTATCCTACGGCAATCAAAATGGGATTGTTACAGATGAACGATACCTTGGTAGGAAAGCTTATCAAAATTGTGGATGCTTTCCGTGAGAAGGGAAAAGAATTCCAGGACGTTATTAAAATGGGACGTACTCAGCTTCAGGATGCGGTTCCAATGACATTAGGACAGGAATTTGAAGCCTTTGCTGCTACTTTGGAAGAAGATATTTCCAAGCTGAATAACAATGCGAACCTTTTTGTTGAAGTAAATATGGGAGCAACAGCTATCGGAACAGGAATTAATGCTCCTTTAGGATATGCAGCGCTTTGCGCTAAGAATCTGGCTGAAATTACAGGCTATCCTATCGTTTCTGCACCCGATCTGGTGGAAGCAACTCCGGATACAGGTTCTTATGTAATTTATTCATCAGCAATGAAACGTCTTGCGGTAAAACTATCCAAGATCTGTAACGACTTAAGATTATTATCTTCAGGACCAAGAGCCGGACTTTCTGAAATCAATCTGCCTCCAATGCAGCCAGGATCATCCATCATGCCAGGAAAAGTAAACCCTGTAATCCCGGAAGTGGTAAACCAGGTTTGCTTTAAAGTGTTTGGAAACGATCTTACCGTGACTTTTGCAGCTGAAGCCGGACAATTACAACTGAATGTAATGGAACCGGTACTTTCCCACGCAATCATGGAAAATATCCATTTCCTCAGCAATGCATTAGATACCCTGCGTGAAAAATGTATTACAGGAATCACAGCGAATAAGGAAGTTTGCTTAAATATGGTAAAACACAGTATCGGTATTGTGACGGCACTAAATCCTTACATCGGATACAAACAGTCTACCCAGATTGCCAAAGAAGCATTGGAAACAGGAAAAAGCGTATATAATTTAGTATTGGAAAAAGGACTGCTTTCCCAGGAAAAACTGGATGAAATCCTTGATCCGAAAAATATGCTGAAACCCCACAATAAGTAAATATAATTGATAAATGATAGTAGATACAAGCTAATATCATTTATCAATTATCATCCATCATTTATAAAAATATCTTTTGAAATTTTTAATCATCATTCCTGCGCATAACGAAGAAGCGCATTTGTCATTTACCTTGGAATCTTTACAGCAGCAGAGTTTTAAAGATTTTAAAGTAGTGATCGTTAACGATGGCTCTACAGATGCGACACCTGAAGTGATCAAACGCTTTACAGATACAGATTCACGTTTTGAAACCATTAATCTTCAGAAGTCTGCTCATCAACCTGGTTCAAAAGTGGTTGCAGCTTTTAAAAATGGGTTAAATACTCAAAATCCTGAAGAATTTGAAGTGATCTGTAAATTTGATGCGGATATTATTCTTCCTGAAAACTATCTTCAAACCATAAACGAAGCCTTTCAAAATAACCCGAAATATGGTTTGGTGGGAGGCTTGTTGTATGTAGAAAAAAACGGAGAATGGGTATACGAAGGCAACTCCAATAAGAGCCACGTTCGCGGACCGATGAAAGCCTACAGAAAAAAATGTTTTGATGCGATGAGCGGATTGAGGGAAACATTGGGCTGGGATAATATTGATGCTATTTTGCTTGAAAATTTAGGCTGGAAAGAAGTGGTTTTACCGGAACTACAGGTAAAGTTGTTAAAGGTAAAAGGGAGCGATTACACTATAAAACCGGCAGATTATTATGGCAAATACTTTTATTTCTTAGGATTAAACAGGTTTCTGGCGTATGTCGCCTCATCCAAAGAAGCGATGAAAATCAAATCCTTATCGTTTTTCTTGCAGATCATTAAAGCTTATGAAAACTGCCGTTCCCAAAAATTAGAACTTAAAATTTCAAAAGACGAACAAAAAGCAATTAACGATCAGCGTTGGAATGCCTTAAAAAAGAAATGGTTGAAAATTTGAAAAAGATCGCCTACATAGAAATTGATACTCATGCTGAAATTGCACAGAATTTCCTGGAGCTTATGCAGTATTCTGAAAACTTTGCAATAGATTATTACTTTTCTGAAAAAATAAAAAAACAAATCCAGGCAGGTAAAGAAAACGTTTTTCTTTCAGACAGTTCGATGATTATGGAACAGCTGAAAGCTAAAAAATATGATTTGGTTATTGTAGGAACTGTTCATCGGTATTTCAATACTTTTCAAACAATTGCCGAGAAATACAATGCCGCTTTTATTGTTCATAATATTAATTTTACCAGTCTTTCAAAATTCAGTCTGTTCAAAAATATTTTTAGGGAAGATTTTGTTTACAGAATTAAGTTGTGGTGGAAAGAAGGGCTTTTTAGCAGTTCTGCAGCGTATAAAAAGGCAAAAGCATTGTTGGTGCTGGATGAAGCATTCCGTTCTGAAAAATATACATTTTTACCAATTTTTTATACCAAAGATTTTGAAAAACCATCAGATTCGAAATTAGTGATCGTTATTCCGGGAGGGGTATCCCAGAAAAGGAGGGATTATAAAAGAATTTTTGCTAAAATAAAAGAAATAGAGGAAGGTTCTAAAGAAGGCAAGGTTAAAGAAAAACTAATTGAATTTATCTTTTTGGGAAAAGCAAAAGGATCAGAATTAAAGGAAATTACAGGTTTAGATCAATCCCTTGAATTTATTAATATTCAGTATTTTCCGGAACGGCTTTCTTCAGAAGATTTTGAAAAATGGATGCAAAAAGCTGATGTTTTATGGTGCCCGATCCAGCAGGAAACAGAATTTTTCAGCCAGAAAGAAATCTACGGAATAACTAAAATGACAGGAAATCTTGGCGATGCCATTAAGTTTGGAAAATGGGCTGTTTTTCCGCGTAATTATCCTTCAAAAACAGATTTTATTATTCCTGAAGAGGAAAATGTTATTGAACAGTTTAAAGCGCTTAAAAGCACATCGTATGACTTTCAGAAAAAATATAGCAGGAAATCTGTTCAGGAAAACCTAGAAAATATTTTAACGGGCTTAATTTCTATTTGAACTTAAAAATACTTTTGATAAAGTTTTTGTTCAGATAATCCTCGATCGGGAAAACCTTTGTGAAATAATTCCCGATAAAAATCAATATCAAAACTACGGCAGGTTTGTAGATCAGATTGATGAAATTGTTACTGAAATTTGGTAAAACAATTGCCACCGTAATAGCTAAAGTACAGATGATGGAAACAAAGATCATTTCTATTGTTAACGGAGATACTTTGAAGACTACATAATTGAAAATAATTTTTACCACATTATATGTCGTTAAGGAAATCGCAGTAGATAAGGCAATTCCGACAAGTTTCAGATCTGTGTTTTTGATGAAATAGAAATTAAGACCAATCGTTAAGCCCGCCAATAGAAGCATCACTAAAATATTGAAACGGTAATATTTTGATAAGGAAATGATATTCCCGTTGAATCCTGTTGCCAGATCGATTAAAACAGCAGAACCCCAGATCCAGATCACCGGCTCATATAGTCTTAGCATGACCCCGTTTTTAGGCATAAACTGAGTGAGATATGGAAAACCTACCATAATGCATGAAAACAAGACTGCTCCTAAAAAATATAGCGTAAGGGAAGTTTTTTTGTGGAATCTGTCGAGTCCTTCCATATCACCATCCGCAAGATGCTGACTGATAATAGGTGCTGAAATATTGAATAATCCAAGCTGCGGAATCGAGATCAGGGAAATTAAAGCATATAGAACGGAATAAATTCCGTTTTCTTCCATTCCCATAAACTCACCGATCATAAAGCTATTGATGGCAAGATAGTTTCCGAAAGTTCCTAAAAATCCAAAGAAACTGTAGTTCAGAAATTCTTTCCAAAAACCATCTTTTTTAAAATAATCGGTGCTGAGATCAAAATTGATCCTCTGAAGTTTATTGGTATAATAAATATATCCGAAAAGCATCAGTGCGAAGATCCCGAAGAAAAATGCCAACGCAATATTCTGGGAAAAAGAAAAATAAAAGAAAAGACAAAAAGCTCCCAGATTGGCAATCTTAGGAAAAAGATTGTCAAAAATATTGGAAACTACAATTCGTTTAAAGTTGGAGATATATTTATTGAAAATCGCACAAAGCGACAAGACTAAAATTAAGGGTAAGATAATTTCTTTGATTTTCCAGGCCTCCGAATGCAGAAATTTTGGATAAAAATAGGGAAGTGCGAAAAATATAATAGAAAAGATGAGGAAATTAATAAGAATGCTCACCAATGACAGGGAAAGCATATTCTGGGTTTTTCCGTCTTTTTGCAAAGAATGAAAAAATTTTACATTCGCATAAGAAATTCCGAAAACAACAAAAGGTACTAGCATTTCTGCAGTCTGCATGCTGTAGCGGAGTTTTCCGTAAAATTCAAAATCATTTGGAAAAATAAAGAGTGCCGAAACCGTCCCCAGTAAAAAACCAATATATCCGATAATGGAATATTTAAAGCCCTGTCTTGCTACTAAACTCATAGGTTTCCTTATTGGGTTTTAGGGGTGAAAATAATGTTATTGATGTATTCGGTCTTGTTTTTTTCGTTGGAGCTGTTCTTCAGCAAAACTTCCTCAGTCAGTTCTTCCAGCTCAAAGTTTTTTCTGTTCAGGTACTTTACATCAAATCCCCATGAAGCTACTTCAGCAATTTCATTCCAGATAGGAGTGCTGTGATGTCTTTGTTCCATCTCCACCATCAAAGTTGGCTTAAACTTCTCTATCGTTTCCTTGGCCCCGTTCAGGGTTTTCATTTCATTGCCCTCAACATCTATTTTGATAAAGTCCAGCTTGGTAATAGCCTCATTTTTTGCCCAGTCATCCAGTTTGATGACGTCTACTTTTTCGGTATAGCTTTTTTCTTCGCCTTTTTCTTTATAGGAAGTATTCAGCGTTCCGCGGGAAGCAATCATTTTACCGTTGATGATGGGAACTTTAAATTCAGCCGTTGTATTTTCGTCAGAAAGTGCCACAGAATGAATGTGCATCAACGGAAATAATCTTTTTAATCTGCTATTAAGCTTTTTATTGGGCTCAAAACCGTAAATGTTCTGAGGTTTAAGTTTATCTTCCAGGTGGTATAAAAAAGTTCCTACATTAGCTCCGATATCAAAAATCACAGAATTGTCCTGAAGATATTCTTTAATCCAAACCAGTTCAGGTTCTACATTGCGTGTAGAAAAGTTTTCTTTGGTAAGCTTGTATAAGCTTTTAAAGTATCTTCTTTTGTAAAAACTCGGACTGATATATTGAAGATTTTCTGCAATCCTTTGATATAAAGACATTGGTGTAGATTTAGACGGAATGCAAAGATACACAAAAATGTTAAATTCCTGTTAAAAAAATCAAAATGTATTTATCTGATTATCAGGGTTTAATTTAGCTTTTGTGTTCTGCAGAATTTTATAAAAAAGGAGCATTCAGAAAATCGTTTAAAGGTTTCATCAATTTGAAAATCTTTGCCAGGTTTTTCGCAGCTTCTTTTTTTAGAATTTCTTCATCTTTCAGATAATATACTACGATGAAATTTTTTAGCTTTAAAAATTCAGCCATCGGATCTTCTTTTTCAAAACCTTGCGGGATTTTTTTAAGTTTGTCGTCCTGATCCAGTTCAGGGAAATGCTTTTTAAATTCTTTATTGTTCAGAATGGCAAGAAACTCATTTCCATACAATGAAATCTCTTTTCGAAGTTCCTTTAAAACAGAAGGTTCCGGCATATAGATTCCCCCGGCAATAAAAGATTTTCCGGGCTCTAAATGAAGATAATATCCTCCTTTCTGGCTTCCTTTTCCCATTCCTAAAGAGGCTCCAAAATTGGTTTTGTAAGGAATTTTGTCTTTAGAGAACCGGGTGTCACGGTAAATTCTGAATAAAGATTTTTTAGCATCAATTTTAGCCAGTTCTTCGTCAAATTCAGACATTTCCTTAAGCAGGTCTTCCAAAAAGGCAATGACGTTTTGCTGGGACTCTGTGTAAAGGTTTTTATTTTCTGTAAACCATTCGCGGTTATTATTTTTATTGAGCTTTTTTAAAAATCCGAAAACTTCAGGAGAAATTGCTGCCATTGGTGGAAAGTTTATATTTTAAGGTATAGAATATTTTTTAATACAAATGATATTATCTGTCTTCTACTCAAAATTACAAAAACTATTCATATCTCAACGCTTCAATCGGATCGAGTTTTGAAGCTTTCAATGCAGGATAATATCCGAAAAATACTCCCGTAATGGCACAGACAATAAAAGAGACAATAATAGATGATTCTGTAATGAAAGTAGGCCAGGAAAGAAAAATAGTAACCAGTTCTGAAGCCAGAACACCGAGCAGAACACCGAGAATTCCACCGGTAACGCTGATCATAATGGCTTCAATGAGAAATTGATATAAAATGTCCTTCCCTCTTGCTCCGATCGACATTCTCAATCCGATTTCTTTGGTTCTTTCCGTTACCGAAACATACATGATGTTCATAATTCCGATTCCGCCTACAATAAGTGAAATTCCTGCAATAGCAGATAAAAGTACGGTTAGAAGCTGGCTTGTGGAACTCATGGTAGAAATCAGTTCCGCTTGAGTTCTTACCGAAAAATCATCATTGCTCCCGTCTTCAGGAAGTTTATGTTGTTTTCTTAGAATTTCTGAGACTTGATCTGTTGCCTGTGCAGAAGTATTTTCGCTGGATGAAGAAGCGTAAATTGTCTGAACATAAGTAATTCCTAAAAATCTTCTCTGAACCGTATTGAAAGGAGCCAGGATTACATCATCCTGATCCTGTCCGAATGCGTTTGAACCTTTTGAAGCCAGAACGCCAATTACCTTCATCGGAACTTTATTAAATCGGATAATGCTTCCGATAGGATCCTCACCATTGGGAAATAAGTTGGCCACAACCGTCTGTCCAAGCAGGCAAACTTTATTGGATGAGTTGACATCTTTTCTGGTAAACAGTGATCCTTCAGAGATCCCCCAATCCCTGATGCTGAAATACTCTTCATTTACTCCCTGAAGCTGTGTAGGCCAGTTATTAGGTCCGCTGATCGCCTGTCCGTTGGTTTGAACCGCCGGAGAAACATAAGAAACATCGGGGGCATCTTTGGCAATCGCATCTGCATCCTGAGTTTTTAGAGTTTGTAAACCTGTAGCCCCTATTCTTGCTCCGCCGGAAACATTTACATTACTTGACGGCCGGATTGTGATCATATTTGAACCCATTGATGAAAGCTGATCACTGATACTTTTTTTAGATCCTTCTCCGATGGCAGTCATTGCAATAACAGAAGCCACTCCAATAATGATTCCGAGCATGGTAAGAAATGCCCGAAGTTTGTTTCTTAAAAGTGCTTTCCAGGCAATTCTGAAGAGGTTTGAAAGGTTCATTTGAATTCAGGTTTGGATTAGCGTTTATTTGTAGTCATCATTTTTAGGAAGATTTTCTAAAGCTTCCCTTGCCGATTTTATATCTTCGTTTTTAATGTCTTTAATGACCTTTCCGTCTCTTAAAGTAACTGTTCGGCTGCTGAATGTAGCGATGTCCGGTTCATGGGTTACAAAAACGATAGTACTTCCCTGATTATTTAAATCTTGCATTAATGCCATGATTTCATAAGAGGTTCTGGTGTCTAAATTTCCTGTTGCTTCATCTGCCAGAATCATGACAGGTTCATTCACTAAAGCTCTTGCAATGGCCACTCTCTGCTGCTGCCCTCCCGACATCTGATTGGGCAAATGGTCGATTCTGCTTTCCAGTTTTACAGCAGCCAGCGCTTTTAAAGATCTTTCGTGTCTTTCCTCAGAGGATATTTTTGAATTATATAAAAGGGGAAGTTCAACATTTTCTTTGGCGGTTGTTCTGGGTAAAAGGTTATAAGACTGGAAAACAAAGCCTATTTTTTTGTTTCTTAAAATAGCCAGTTCATCGCGATCCAGATTTTTGATATTGATTCCGTCGAGAAGGTAATCCCCACCGGAAGGCTTATCAAGACAGCCAATAATATTCAGTAATGTGGATTTTCCTGAACCACTGCTTCCCATAATAGTTACGAACTCACCTTTTTCTACAGTAAATGTTACGCCTTTCAGAGCGTGAACGATTTCGTCCCCCATTTTAAACTCTCTTTTCAGATCGTGTATTTCGAGAATTTTGTTAGCCATGGTTTTTGTTATTATTGGAAATATTTTTTATGTTTCAAATCACTAAACCTTTTTATCTGGGACCGCCGCCTCCAGCTCCGTTTCTGTTTCCTCCGCTGTTTCCGCTGCCACGTCTCTGAGGCATAAAAGGACTTTTTGCAGAGCCTCCAGAAGATTTTTTAGATAAATTTTTATATCCGGTAATGATATTGTCGTTTTTATTTAAGCCGGAAATTACCTGTATTTCCGTATCATTATCCATTCCTGTTTTTATCCGCTTACGGGTGATAATACTGTCTTTTCCGATTACCCATACTCCCGATTCATTATTGCTATCATTGCCGGACTGAGTGTCTTTCTGTCTGTTGCTTTCTCCTTTTTTGCCCTTTTTTCCTTTAGCAAAAGGTGCACTGAGTTTGTATTTTTTAATGACCAGGCTGTCGGGTCTGAAGCTGGTAGCTGATGCCGGAATTTTCATCACATTTTCTAAAACCTGCGTATAAATGGTAATATTAGCGGTCATTCCAGGCTTTAATTTTAAACTTGAATTGTCAGCATTAATCATCGTTGTATAATTTACGACATTCGAAGAAACGGTAGGTTGGAGTCTTACTTCTGAAACGTTCCCGTTAAAAGTCTCGTTGGGAAAAGCATCAACGGTAAATGTCGCTTTTTGCCCGACTTTTACATTTCCGATATCCGCCTCATCTACTGATGCTCGAATCTGCATTTTGGTTAAATCTTTCGCAATACTGAAAAGGGTAGGAGTGCTGAAACTTGAGGCAACAGTTTGTCCTTCGCTTACATTTCGGTTTAAGACGGTGCCGTTTATCGGAGAGTAAATATTAGTTAATGATAAATTTTTATTGGCGGTAGCAAGTTGGGCATTCACGGAATTTACCTGAGCCCTTGCTGCGTTGATTTGATTTTGTGCCACATCATAATCGGCTTTACTGATTGCCCCGACTTTGTATAATTGCGACTGACGGTTGAAGTTGATTTCATTGTATGCCAGATTGCTTTTTGCATTCTGAAGATTAGCATTGATCTGTTCTGTCTGATATTTTAATAAATCAGGATCCAGCGTTGCTAACAGCTGGCCTTTTTTCACTGTAGAATTGAAATCAACATAAATGCTTTTAATGATTCCCGAAACTTGCGTACCTACAGCAACAGTATCAACAGGCTGTACTTTTCCGGTTGCTGTGATGGAGTTTGATATTTTACCGATTTCCGGCTGCACGGTTTCAAGCTTAATTTTCACCTCTTCTTCTCTGATCAGAAAATACCAGATTGCGCCCAATACAATGATACCACCAGTGATCCAATACAGCCATTTTTTATTTTTTGCTTTCATAGTTTTTACTTGATATTTATTGGGTTTCCTGCATAAAATTCGTAGATCTGTTTATTGAGAACTGCAGAATATTTTACTTGCAGATAATTTTGTATCGATTGTATATAGGTTAACCGCTGCTGTTGGAGCTGTACATAATCTATGCTTCCGATTTTCATTTGAGCATTTACAATGTCATAACTTTGTTTGTTGAGGTCCATCTGCCTGGAAGCAGATTCATATTGAGAAAGTGAATTTTGAAGATTAATATAAGCTTGCTCGATCTGTTGATTCAGGATTGTTTTTGTGTTTAATAAACTCAGATTAGCCTGTTCAATTTCAATTTTTGATTTTTCAACTGCTGTTCTGTAGATCCTGTTATTATAGATCGGAATTCCCAAACTTAATCCAACAGGTAAGTAAAAGTTATTGCCTAGCTGGTTGAAATAATTGCCGTTGTTGTAGTTGTAATTGGTTGAAACATTTCCGGTTAAGCTTAAAGTAGGTAAAACAGAAGCCTGAGCCATTTTTAATCCGGTATTGGAATTTTCAATATTCAATTCTCCGTATTTTACTTCCGGACGTTGATTTTGAGCCAGATTCTGAACTTCCGATAAAGATTTCAGGTTGTCATCCACTACTATATTTTCCGGCTTTACAATTTGAAAATCATAACTGGAAGGGAGCTGTAAAATTTGTTTAAGATTTACAATGTTCGTTCTTAAGTTGTTTTGAGCGGCAATCAGATTATATTCATCCTGTGCAACCTGTGCCTGTATCTGCAGATAATTTAATTTTGAAATATTTCCGGCTTTATAAAACTGGTCTCCCTGTTTCAGCTGGGTTCGTGTTGTTTTTAGAATTTCTTCAAGAGCAATAATATTTTCTTCGGTCATTAAAATGTTAAGATAGGCCTGAGTGATACTGAGCGTAATATTGTTCTGTGCTTCCTGAACCGACAGACCGGCCATCTGAACCAACATATTTTTTGAAGATTCATTATTTCTGATATAGCCTGCGTGATATAAAGTCATGGATGAATTGGCGCCGATGCTTTGAGATTGAGCACCATTTATATGAAGTCTGTCACTTCCGTTCAATGCAAACAAACCTTGGGAAACTGTTCCGTTTAGGCTGGGATATTTTGCCTCTTTTGCCTGAAGAAGGTCTTGTTCTGCCGAGTTTTTTGAAAGTTTTAAAGAATTGATAGAAATATTATTCTCTTTTGCATATTCAATACAGTTTTCCAGTGTCCAGCTAGACGGGTAGTTATTAGTTTGTGCGAATATTCCGAGCGTTTTGAAAAGAAGGATCAAAAAGAAAAATTTGCATTTCATAGCTTATTTTTTTTGAAAATTCATAAATAACACAGAAAAACCTATTCGAATTTAATAAAAAAAAATAATGCTTGATAGTTTTTTAACACAAGTGCTGTTTTTTTACGGTAAATTTTTAAAAAATTAAAAAAATGTTAAAGGATTCTGAATTTAAGTTTGGTTATTTAAAACTATGTTCAAAAACAAATCAAATATTTATTGTATCTTTGCAAAAATTTTAAAATATTTAATGAATTTATTTACGGAGACCAATTTAAGTCCTGACATTCTTAAGGCAATTGGCGAATTGGGTTATGAAAGCCCGACAGAAATCCAAAAACAGACTATCCCTTTTATTCTTTCAGATATTCGCGACTTGATCGCACTTGCGCAGACGGGGACAGGCAAAACAGCAGCATTTTCGCTTCCGATTTTGGATATGATTGACGATACGAGTCGCAAAATCCAATTATTGGTGCTTTGTCCGACACGAGAATTATGTCTTCAGATTGCTAAAGACATTAAGAACTATTCTAAATACATGCAGAATGTAAAAACAACTGCAGTGTATGGGGGAAGTAGTATTATGGAGCAGATCAGATCTTTGAAGGATAAGCCACAAATTATTGTAGGAACTCCGGGAAGAGTGATCGACTTGATTAACAGAAAAGCATTAGATTTTTCTGCGATTCATTGGCTGGTTTTAGACGAAGCTGATGAAATGCTTTCAATGGGTTTCAAAGACGAATTGGAAACAATTTTGAGCGAAACTCCTGAAACAAAACAGACTTTCTTGTTCTCGGCTACGATGAACAAAGAAGTGGAGAGAATTTCTAAAAATTATCTGACAAAACCTCACAGAATTTCTGTTGGTTCAATTAACGAAGTTAAGAAGAACATCAAGCATGAATATTATGTGGCAGGATACCGTCAGAAAAAAGAAGCGTTGAAAAGATTGATCGATTCAAACCCGAATCAGTATTCAATTATTTTCTGCCGTACGAGAATGGAAACTCAGGAAGTTGCCGATTTCCTGATGCAGAATGGATATGCCGCAGATGCACTTCATGGAGATCTTTCTCAGGCGCAGAGAGATACGGTAATGAAGAAGTTCAGATTGAAGAACATCGATATTTTGGTGGCAACCGACGTTGCAGCAAGAGGGTTGGATGTGAATTCTTTAACGCACGTTATTCATTATTCTTTACCGGATGATCCGGAAGTATTTGTTCACAGAAGTGGTAGAACAGGTAGAGCGGGAAAAGACGGGGTTTCTATGGCATTAATTAAGCCTGAAGAAAGCAGAAAATTGAAGCAGATCAAATCAGCAACTAAAATTGAAATCACAGAAGGGAAAATTCCTACAGGTGATGATATTATAAAAGCTCAGGTTGGTGGTGTTTTCGAAAGTCTTTTCGAAGTGCATGAAGACTTCTTTGAATTTGATGATTCTTTAATTCCTGATCTTTCGGCGTTTACAAAAGAAGAACTGGTTCACAAACTGCTTCAGTTCCAGCTGAAAGATCTGGCAGCTTATTATAAAGACAGACATGATCTTGTTGAACAAAAATTAAGCAGCAGAGATGATGACGGAGGATCTAGAAGGGACAGAAGAGACCGCGACAGAGACAGAGGCAGAGATCGTGAAAGAGGAGACAGAGATCGTGGCGGAAAACCAAGAAGAAGAAACGAAAATATGGTAAGATTCTTCTTTAATCTTGGGAAAAAAGACCAGCTTAAGAAATTAGATGTTCTGGACATTATCAACAAAGCTACATCTAATGGAAAAACTAAGAAAAGAGCGGAAATTGGTGATATTGAAATTTTAGAAAAATTCTCCTTCTTTGAGGTTGAAAAATCATATAAAGACAATGTTTTAAGTAATATTGGTTCTATGAAGTTCAAAGGAAAAGAAATGAGAGCTGAAGTAGCAAACTAAACGCTTTGAAATAATGAAAACCCGGCTGTAAAGCCGGGTTTTTTATATGATAATCATATGTTAACTCAATGTTAACAAAACTTAATGTTGTACTCTTTCAGGTAAGGCGGTTTTTTAAGAAATTTGCACACGAATTATAAAAACTTAAAAATGGGAATTGGTAATATTTTCCACGCTTTTCAACCAAAAGATAAAATCTTCTTTGTGCTTTTCGAAAAAGTAACAGAAAACCTTGTAGCAATGTCTGAGGAATTCAACCACGGAATCAAAGACTTCGATCTTAACGACGATTCTATGTTGAAAAAGATGAGCGATTATGAACACAAAAATGATGAGCTTACTCACGAAATCTTCGTAGAACTAGGGAAAAATTTCATTACTCCATTCGACAGAGAAGATATTCACACTTTAGCAACAGGATTAGACGATATCGCAGATTATATCTACGCTTCTACAAAATATATTTTCCTTTACAAGTCGCCGGAAATGAAGGCGTATTCAGATTTCTCTTTATTGATCCACAAAGCATGTCTTGAAATTCAGAATGCAATGAAAAATCTTAAAGGTTTCAAAAACATGGAGCAGGTAAAAGAAGCTTGTATCAAAGTAAACTCTATTGAAAACATTGCAGACGATTTGTTGTCCAATTCTATGGTAGAATTGTTCGAAACAAATGATGCAATCAATATTATCAAAGTTTCATCTGTACTTAATTATCTTGAAGTAGTAACTGACAAAGCAGAAGATGTTGCCAACACGATTGAGAACATCATGATTAAATACGCTTAATTAATAATTATAATTAAACAATGGAATTTCCGATTTTACTTATAGTTATTATTGCTTTGGCTTTAATATTTGATTACATCAATGGTTTTCACGATGCAGCCAATTCAATTGCGACTATTGTTTCTACAAAAGTTTTAACTCCCTTCCAGGCTGTACTTTGGGCAGCGCTTTGGAATTTTGCAGCCTTCTTTATTGCTGCTTATATCATTGGAGAATTTAAAATTGGTAACACAATTGCCAAAACGGTTAACGAAAATTTTATCACTCTTGAAGTTATCTTTTCAGGTCTTGTTGCGGCAATTGCCTGGAATCTTTTGACATGGTGGTTTGGTATTCCTTCATCTTCCTCTCATACCTTAATCGGTGGTTTCCTTGGAGCAGCTTTAATGCACGCTTTCATGATGGATTATCACTCTGTTGCTGCAGCGCAGCCGGATTTAGGATTCTGGGGAACGATTAAAGAAGCCTTTAATCAGGTTACTCATCAGAGTGTAGTTAAATTTGATAAAGTAATCCCTATTTTCCTGTTCATCTTTATGGCTCCGATCATAGGTATGGTGATTTCGATTATTATTACATTAATTATCGTTCATCTTTACAAAAGATCAAATCCTCATAAAGCGGATAAATCTTTCAAAAGATTACAGTTGGGATCTTCAGCCTTATTCAGCTTAGGTCATGGTCTGAATGATGCTCAGAAAGTAATGGGTATTATTGGTGCGGCAGTGATTTATTATCATGTTAATATGCTTCATGATGCAGAATACCTGAATGTAGCTTCGGCTGATCGTTTTGATTATTTTGCACAACATTACATATGGGTTCCTCTAGTATCATTCCTTGCGATTGGTTTAGGAACAATGAGCGGTGGCTGGAAGATCATCAAAACCATGGGTACGAAAATTACAAAAGTAACTTCGCTGGAAGGTGTAAGTGCTGAAACTGCAGGTGCAATTACCTTATTTATTACAGACCATTTCGGTATTCCTGTTTCTACAACACACACAATTACAGGTTCTATCATCGGGGTTGGATTAACAAAAAGGGTTTCTGCCGTAAGATGGGGAATTACTGTAAGCTTACTTTGGGCTTGGGTTTTAACCATTCCGATCTCCGCAATTGTTGCAGGAATTACCTACCTTTTGGTAACATTCTTATCTTAAGAATTAAAAATTTATATATAATTAAACTTTGCTCATTCGGGCAAAGTTTTGTTTTTTTAAAGGAGTCTGTTAAGTCCTTTTTATTGCTGGTTTTCTCAAATATTTACATACATTAATAAGGTTTCGAAAAATAAGGAACTTGTGAATCAACTATTAAGAAATTGAAATAAAAACATTTCATCGGTACGATGAGTGTTTTTTGTTTTATAAAGCTCTGAAAAATCGTATTTTTGTTTAAACTATTAAAAACGTATGGAATTTTTAGACCGATACCAGCAGATTGTTGCTGATGCTATTCAAAAGTATACTTTCAAAGATAAGCCTGCAGAACTATATGATCCGATGAACTATATCATTTCACATGGAGGGAAGCGCCTCCGTCCGATTATGGTTTTAATGGCATGTGATTTATTTGGAGGCGATTTGAAAGAAGCTATAAAGCCTGCTTTGGCTATCGAGTTTTTCCATAATTTTACACTGATCCATGATGATATTATGGATGAAGCTCCATTAAGAAGGAATAAACCGACTATTCATACCTTACATGGAATTAATACAGGAATTCTTTCAGGAGACGGTTTGATGTTGAAGGCATATAAGTTTTTTGAAGATCTTGAACCTGAAATCTTTAAAGCATGTATCCGGATTTTTACCCATACAGGTTTGTTATTATGTGAAGGTCAGCAATATGATATCAATTTTGAAACTCAGGAAGATGTGACTTTTGATGACTATATCAGAATGATTACTTACAAAACAGGAGTTTTAAGTGCTTCTTCATTCGAAATCGGAGCAATGATTGCAAAAGCTAATTTTAAAGATGCCAAAGCTATTTTTAACTTCGGAAAACATATCGGAATTGCATTCCAGATTATGGATGATTACTTGGATGTATTCGGAGATCAGGCACAGTTTGGTAAAAAGCATGCCGGAGATATTTATGAAAATAAAAAGACCGTTCTTTATTTAATGGCGAGAGAACATGCTACGGAAGAGGAAAGAAAAGAACTGGACTACTGGTATTCTAAAAAGACGGATAATATTGATAAAGTATACGGAGTAGAAAAGATTTTCAGAAGAACAAAAGTGGATGAAAAGGCGCTTCGTCTGATCGAAAAACATAACGAAATCGGACAAAGCTATCTTCAGAAGATCAATATTCCGGAGGAAAAGAAAAAGCCGTTTGCAGAACTTGCTAACTATTTATTGAGGAGAGAATCATAATTTTCAAATTGACTAATTCTCAAATTTTCAAATTAATTTAATGAAATTCAGAACAGAAGTTGACATTAAAGAATCGGAGAAGAAGATTGAGGTTGAAGATAAAATATTTTCAATAGGTTCGTGTTTTGCTTCCGAAATGTCAGACTTACTTCAGAAAGGACAACTTCAGACCATTAATAACCCTTTCGGGACTATTTTTAATCCCTTTTCAATCCGTAATGCTGTCAAAAGGCTGCATGATGCAGGATTTTATGAAGAAGAGGAATTAATTACCTTTAATGATGAATTTATTTCTCTGGATCATCATACAAGTTTTGATACGAGGTATATTCATCAGACGCTGGATAAAATTAATAAGAAAATTGAAGAAGGAAATTCTTTTCTTCAAAGCTCCAACTGGATTATTATTACGTACGGAACTTCATTCATTTATGAATTTATTCCAAAGCAAAAACTGGTAGCCAATTGCCATAAAATTCCGCAAAAATTCTTTGAAAAAAGATTGCTGACCCATCAGGAACTTACGGATTCTATTCATGATACCATTTTGAACCTGAAGGATATCTGTAAAGAGGATGTCCAGTTTTTATTTACAGTTTCTCCGGTTCGTCATACAAAAGACGGAATGATTGAAAATCAATTAAGTAAATCAAAACTAATTACAGCTGTTCACGAGGTTATTTCTCAATTTGAAAACTGTCATTATCTTCCTGTTTACGAAATTGTAATGGATGATCTCCGGGACTACCGTTTTTATAAGGAAGACATGATTCATCCGAATAATCCGGCCGTCAACTATATTTTTGAAAAATTTGGTGGCGCTTATTTTTCTGAGGACACAAAAGATTTTATTAAAGAGAATTTTAAAATCATGAAAGCCTTGGAACACAAAACTGAAGATGAAAAAGATCCGAAATTTATTGAATTCAGAAAAAAACTAAATCAAAGGATTGAAATTCAGAGGCAAAAAGTAAAACACTCAATCTTTTCCAATGATTGATTTCACAACCATAGATTATTTAAAAGAAGGAAATGAGAGGCAGAAAAGAGCTTATGAAGTTCTTTTAAAGTATAGAATATTCGAAAAGCTAAGTAATTATTCACCGCTTTTAGCCGGAACCGTTCCTATTGGAATTGATGTTGAAGGAAGCGATTTGGATATTATTTGTGAGGTCAAGGATAATGCTGGCTTTGAGAAGTTTTTAATTCAGGCATTTGAAAATTTTGATCTAAATATTAAAAAATGGAATCCCAATAATAAAGAATTTTTAGTTTGTAATTTTGAATTGGAAGAATTTCCCATAGAAATTTTCGGACAAGATAAACTGACCATTGAGCAAAACGCCTATCGTCATATGATTGCCGAATACAAAATATTAGAGCAAAAAGGAGAAGAATTTAAACAAAAAATAATAGAATTAAAGAAAAAGGGAATCAAAACGGAACCTGCTTTCGGCATCCTGATGGAGCTTGAGAACCCTTATGAAGATCTATTAAAATTTTAAAGACAATGATTGATACACATACCCATTTATACGCAGAAGAATTTGATGAGGACAGAAATGAAACCATTCAGAGAGCGATAGAGAAAGGAGTTACAGAATTTTATCTTCCCGCGATCGATTCGGAATCGCATGAAAAAATGTTACAGTTGGAAACTGAATATCCGAACCAGATTTTTTCAATGATGGGATTGCATCCATGTTATGTAAAGCCTGAAAGCTGGGAAAAAGAACTGAAAATCGTAAAAAATTACCTGGATCAGAGAAGTTTTCCTGCAATCGGAGAGATTGGAATTGATCTGTATTGGGACAAAACAACTTTGGATATTCAGGTGAAAGCTTTCGAACAGCAAATCGATTGGGCTATTGAAAAAGACCTGCCTATCGTGATTCACACGAGAGAAAGTTTTAATGAAACTTTTGAAGTGTTGGAAAGAAAAAAGCATCCGAAGTTAAGAGGAATTTTCCATTGTTTTTCAGGAAATTTAGAACAAGCGAAACATGCAATTGACCTGAACTTTATTTTAGGGATTGGTGGAGTAGTCACATTTAAAAATGGTAAAATTGATCAGTTTTTACATGAAATCCCGCTGGATAAAATTGTACTTGAAACAGATTCTCCATATTTAGCACCAGTTCCGTACCGGGGGAAAAGAAATGAAAGTTCATATCTAGATCTGGTAGCAGGAAAGTTGGTAGATATATATAAGGTAGATTTTTCTGAGATTGACAGAATTACGACGGAGAATGCGAAAAAAATCTTCGTTCATATTTAAAAAATAAAGCCTTCTGGATCGGAAGGCTTTTATTTTTTTATTTCTTTCTGGTGAAATTCTTATTCTTAGGTTTCTTAAAGCCTAATGAAGCTGCCGGTGAAGCCGGTTTTTTCGGTTTTTTTCTTGAAGGAGAACCCGAACCTGAACTTTGGGGTTTAGGCTTCTCTACACCTGCCGGAACAGGCTTATTATTTGAATCCCTTTTCTGGGCAACAAGATTATCTGTATGGAACGGATGATCCTTTATGATCGGTATTTTCATTCCGATCAATTTTTCGGTATTCCTTAGATTTAATAAGTCCAAACCGTCTACAAATGAGATAGAAGTACCTTCTGCACCCGCTCTTCCCGTTCTTCCGATTCTATGAACATAAGTTTCGGAAACGTCGGAAAGTTCGAAGTTAACTACATATTTAAGTTCATCAATATCAATTCCTCTCGCTGCAATATCGGTGGCTACCAATACTCTTGTTTTCCCTGATTTGAAGTTGTTTAAAGCATTCTGACGGGCATTTTGGGATTTATTTCCGTGAATGGCTTCTGTCGTAATATTATCCTTTTGAAGTTTCCTTGCAATTTTATCGGCTCCGTGTTTGGTTCTGGCAAAAACCAATACGGAATCAGAAATATCATTCTTTAAAATATGGGTTAAAAGATTTAATTTATCTTCTCTTTCAACAAAATAAACGGATTGTTTGATCGTTTCTGCCGTCGATGAAACGGGGGTAACTTCCACTTTTACGGGATTGTTCAAGATGGAATCTGCCAATTTCTGGATTTCAGCAGGCATAGTTGCAGAGAAAAATAAAGTCTGTCTTTTTTGAGGAAGAAGTTTGATGACTCTTTTTACATCATGTACAAATCCCATATCTAACATTCTGTCAGCTTCATCCAATACAAAAATTTCAAGGTTCTTTAAGCTGATAATCCCTTGAGCAATAAAGTCTAATAATCTTCCGGGAGTTGCCACCAGAATATCTACACCTTTTCTCAAGGCAGCTTCCTGATTTCCCTGTTTTACCCCTCCAAAAATAACAAGGTGTTTTAAAGGCAAATACTTTCCGTAAGCTTTGATGTTCTCCTCTATCTGAATCGCTAATTCTCTCGTAGGAGTTAAAATTAGAGCTTTAATATGGTTAGATGGTCTGTTTTTAGAAAGATTTTGAAGAATAGGAATAGCAAATGCAGCTGTTTTTCCTGTTCCTGTTTGTGCGCATCCTAAAAAATCCCTCCCTTTTACAATTTCCGGAATCGATCTTTCCTGAATAGGAGTGGGGTTGGTATATCCTTGTTCCTGAATTGCTTTTGCAATAGGATCTATTAAATTTAAGTCTGTAAAATTCAAATGAATTGTTTTTTAATTAAATAAAAATTCCTTCAAAATGAAGGAATTATGTTTTGCAAAGGTAGTTTAAATATTTTTAAGATAATTATTTCACTTTTGTCCACTGCTGATTAGTTCTCAAATCCTCAAAAAACTTGTAAACTTCGGCTAGTTTTTCAGTTCCTTTTTTACCATAATCCTCTACTGTTTTTGAAGTATTATCTGTAAAATTGATTCTTAAGTAAGAAGTCGGAAGATCTGTAACGTTTCTTTCTCCGTACTTACCATTTAGTTTTTTTATATCAAGACCGTCCAATAAAGCCAGAAGTTTGTTATAATCCTCTTCTTTAATGGTTCCTTTGAAAGTTCCTTCTCTTGGTTTAGAAAATTCCGCTTTTGAAAATTCTTTGGAAAAATTAAAATGCTCTGCTTCCAGAACAGCACTTCTGTCCGGATTAATTGTGATTTTAAAAATAGGGCAGGATCCAAAACAAGCCCCTGCTTCATATTCTATAGTTGAATACTTTGAACTGTTTTTTTGTGAAGAGCATGAGAATAAAAGCATTACGGTCAGTAAACCAAATAAATATTTCATAGTTTTTAAATTTAACGGTTGTCTTTCAAGAATTGTTCCAAATAAATTAAATGTTAGAATATTATTTAAAATAATCAATTCTTTATTATGTGAATTAATTATGTAAAAACTAATGGGAATCTTGTAACGATAAACGTATATCGATATTTTATTTTTAAACTATTGAAATGGATTAATAAATCCATGAGAAAAAAATAACATTCAATCATTAATTATAAAATATGAAAAAATTATGAAGACAAAAACTATTTTTTTATTCCTCGTTTTAATTTCTGGCGCTAATTTGTTTTTTGCTCAGGGTGAAAATGATAATTGGTATTTTGGTAACAAAGCGGCTGTCAATTTTTCTAATTCTACACCCGTAGCTTTGCCCAATAGTGCTATGGAAACTCTGGAAGGCTGTGGTTCTGTAAGTGATAAGGACGGTAATTTACTTTTTTATCTCAGTCCTCAAAAAATTTGGAGTCGTGATAACCAGGTAATGTTTAATGGAAATTTAGTTTCGTATATGGATACGGCACAACAGCTTGCTATTGTGAAAAATCCGGCAAATGATAATCAATATTATGTTTTTACTACTGGAGTAAACGGTACTGGAAATCCTATGTACCGAATCAATTATTCAATTGTAGATATGAGCCTTGGGAACATTGGAACAAACGGAAATCCTCTTGGAGAAGTGATGTACCGATTTAAGCAAATACCAGTACTGGATGAGGTAGGCAATGTATTCACTTCTGAAGCCATAACTATTGTTCCTAATACGGACGGGGTTTCATACTGGATATTAATTCCAAATGGTAAAAGGCTGTACGCCTATCGACTTGACGCTAATGGATTGGATAATGGAAATCCTGTTATCAGCAATCTTTATCGACCAATAAGTGGCAATCATTACGGGATAAAAGCATCTCCGAAAGTTTATTATAATAATTTTACCCATTACATATGTATTTCTCCGTGGGCGGATACCTATGCAGGCTGGAGTTTACCAGATGATTATTTTACCAATCAGGTATATTCTTTTAATGCGGCAACCGGTGAGATTGCTCCTGACTTTTATCTGGAAGCAAATGCGTTAAGAACATATTCCGCTGAATTTAATAAAGATGCCACTGTACTTTTTTTAGGAGCTCAAGACCTTTATGCGGTTGATTTAATCAATTCCTCGGGTGCATCAGTTCATTCTATGATGGTCTATGACGATCCTCAGCCTTATTCTTCTGGTTCAGGAATGGCTATCCAGAGAAATGCCAAAGATGATATTTATTTTAGTAAAAATTTTCAGCTTTATCTGGCTCAGATACTAAAACCAGATGTATTTGGGCCAGGAATTGGATATGATTTGAATGCAATATATTTAGGTGGTACAGCAAGTACAAATTATGGTCTTCCGCAATTAATTCCGTCGTTAGATTTAGAAAGTCACAGAACTACTCTTAAGCAGTCAAATCCTGACCAAAAAAGAATGGTTTTAATGCTGGATCAGGAGGAAAGAAATCAGAGAACGAAGATGAGAAATATTGAAATATTTCCAAACCCGGTTTCTGATCTGCTTACAATAAAAACAGATCAGAAAGTTGAAAATGTAAGTGTTAATGATATTTCAGGAAAAAACAGCAATGTAACAATTCTTCGTGACAATAAAGTAGATGTAAGAAATCTTCCTGCAGGATCTTATATCATTACAATTGAAACCAAAGAAGGAAAAACAACTAGGAAATTTATTAAAAAATAAATTGCAATTTTAATTTTAGGTAAAAAGGAGAAACATCGTGTTTCTCCTTTTATTTTTTGAACATTATTTAAATCTGTATCCGACACCAGCTTGCAGAAAGCCAACCTTAGTCGTAAAATCACCTTGGTTGATTGGGATAAAATTGAAATTGTAGCGTGCATCCACAAATATGCTTTCTGTAATTTTATATTCAGCACCTAAAAATGGAAATAAATTCAATGTTTTCACATTTTCGTAATCATGGGAGATTGATCCGTTTACAACCTGATCAGTCTTTACTTTTTCAGACATATTGATGCCAAAGTTCATTCCAACAGAAGCTGATAAATTCGGAATAAAGTAATACTTAGCAGAAACAGGAATCTGAATTTGAGTAAGCTGATAGTCAAACTCTATACTTCCTTCCTCTACAATTCCGGAACCTGTAAAATTTACAACCGGGTAATGCTGTTTTCCTCCAATTTGCGTGTAAAGCGCTTCTGCCTGTACGCTGAATTTAGAAGTTATAGGCTGTTCAGCAACCACTCCTGCGTAGAAATATGATTTTGAATCTAATGGATCATCGAAAAATTTCATCGATGATAAAGAATATCCTCCTTTTACCCCAAAGCTTATTTTAGAAGCTGAAATTGGTTTTAAATTTGTGTTTGTGTTTTCCTGACTGTTTTGTGCATTCATAAATGCTGAAACTGACAATAGCAAAGCAATCGCTAAATTCTTTTTCATAGTTTAATTTGATGGTTTTAATTTCTTTTATAATAAAAAAGTACACGAAAGTGTACTTTATAATATTTTTGATAGATAGTTATTTTATCCATGCAACTGCTTCCAGATTGCGTCCTTCAATTCCACAAGACCTTCACCAGTTACACCCGAGAAAAACAACGGCTGTTTGTTTTCAGGAAATTCAGCGGCAATTTCTTTTTTTAGCTCATCATCCAAAAGATCGGACTTTGAAATAGAGATGATGAAATCTTTATCCAATAATTCAGGATTGTATTCCTTTAATTCATTTTCCAGAATTTTAAACTCCTGGAAGTGATCTTCAGAATCTGCCGGAATTAAAAATAATAAGATTGAATTTCTTTCAATATGTCTTAAGAATCTGTGTCCTAAGCCTTTACCTTCTGCGGCTCCTTCAATAATTCCCGGAATATCAGCCATTACAAAAGATTTGTAATTTCTGTAATCCACGATTCCTAAATTGGGAGTTAAAGTAGTGAAGGCATAATCTGCAATTTTCGGTTTTGCAGCAGAAACGGCTGATAAAAGCGTAGATTTTCCGGCATTTGGAAAGCCGACAAGACCTACATCCGCCAAAATCTTAAGCTCGAAAATAACGTAACCTTCCTGACCTTCCATTCCCGGCTGTGCAAATCTTGGAGTCTGATTGGTAGAAGATTTGAAATGCTCGTTTCCTTTACCTCCCATTCCTCCTTCCATCAGAATGATTTCCTGTCCGTCCTCTAAAATTTCGCCAATGATTTCTCCATCCTCATTTTTAGCGATAGTTCCGATAGGAACTTCAATATAAACATCGGCTCCGTAAGCTCCTGTTAACTGGTTTTTACCCCCGTTTTCACCACGTTCAGCTTTTACATGACGGGTGTAACGAAGGGGAAGTAAAGTCCATTCATTAGCATTTCCTTTCATGATAACGTGACCTCCGCGACCTCCGTCACCTCCATCAGGACCACCTTTGGGAATATACTTTTCACGGCGAAGATGCGCAGAACCTGCACCTCCATGACCGCTTTTACAATGAATCTTTACGTAATCTACAAAATTTGACATAATCTTTTGTTGTCAGTTAATGGTTGTCAGTTGATTGGTGAATACTATCAACCATCAACTATCAACTGTTTTTATTTTACTTTCTCTACCTCAGCAAAAAGTTTTTCAGAGATTTCGTTGATGTCTCCAACACCATTAATCTCTACATATTTGCCCTGTTGTTTGTACAACTCGGCTACTTCTGCTGTTTTTGCGTAGTATTCTTTTATTCTGTTTTTGATGATATCAACATTGCTGTCATCAGATCTTCCGCTGATTTCTCCTCTTTTTAATAGTCTTTCAACCAAAATTGAATCTTCCACTACCAAAGAAAGACAGATGTCGATCTCATCATTCAATTCCTCTTTTACTATTTTTTCCAAAGCTTCTGTCTGAACAGCCGTTCTTGGATATCCGTCGAAAATAAATCCTGCTGCATCGGTAGGTTTTCTGATCTCGTCAATCAGCATATCTGTTGTTACCTGATCCGGAACCAATTCTCCTTTATCGATGTAAGACTTTGCCAGTTTCCCAAGTTCAGTATCATTTTTCATATTGAATCTGAAAAGATCACCTGTTGAGATTTGCTTCAAATTGAATTTCTCGATTAAGTTTTGTGCTTGAGTTCCTTTTCCACTTCCTGGAGGGCCGAACAGAACAATGTTTATCATAATGTTGTTTCGCTTAGGCAATCAGCAGTTGCGTCGGGCAGTTTGCTCTTGCTTTCAGCTTTTTTAAGTTATTATTAAATTTATTTCTTTATTTTACTTTTTAAGCTAAAAGCTATCAGCTAATAGCCAACAGCGTTTTAATGGTTAATTTGTCCGTCTTCTAACTGGTACAGGTTAGGTAAATTTCTTCCTAATTCATCGTAATCCAATCCGTAGCCTAAAACAAATTTATTTGGAATTTCTTTCCCGATATAATCCAGCTTGAAATCTTTCTTATATACTTCAGGTTTCAATAGGAATGAAGCAATTTTTACAGATTTCGGACGTTGTGTCTCATTAAAATATTTGAAAAGACTTTCAACCGTATTTCCTGTATCCACGATATCTTCTACCAAGATGATGTGACGGTCTTTTACGTCCTTTGTTAATTCCATTTTCTGGTAAACAATTCCTGTAGATTCAGTTCCTACATAAGAACTCATCTGGATAAAAGCAATCTCACATTCTCCAGGGTAATGCTTCAAAAGGTCTGAAAAGAACATAATCACTCCGTTCAAAACCCCAATGAAAACAGGAACTTCATCCTTATAATCTTCATAAATTTTTAAAGCCGTAGCTTTTACAATCTTCTGAATCTCGGCATCCTCCAAATAAGGAACGAAAGTTTTGTCGTGAACTTTAATACTCTCCATAAAAATTTTTAGTAGGCTGCAAAGTTAAGGATTTTTGACGAAAGTTTTTTGAGGTGTATCAGTTTAATAAAACAATTAGCATAGAAAGCTTTATTAAAATGAAACAGATGCTTCGGCTTCGCTCAGCATGACACCGTTAAAGTATATTGTTCTTTAAAAAAACAGTTAATATTAGATTGTCATGCTGAGCGAAGTCGAAGCATCTTTATAAATTAAACAATTTTCAGGGCAAAAATTCCCCTCCAAAGGAGGGATGGCGAAAATTTCAAAGAAATTTTTGACGGGGTGGTTCATAAACAATCATTTCCTATATTTAAATTCAAGGCCTATCCTGCAACAAAAAGTATGAGAAGATAGTTCAAAAGACTACAGCGTATAATCTTGATATATTTAAGAGGGAAGATTCTTCCTTCGTCAGAATGACATATCGAATTTTGAAATAGTTAAAAATCACTATCTTTGCAATTCACAAAACCCAAAATATCAGGATGTAGGATACAGTTTCTTTCAGATTTTATAGACAATAACGACCGAAGTTATTGCAGTTTTAAATTTAATTACAGAAAGAAATTATGTTTTTTTTACACCATATATCCTTTGGGTTTCCAGCGGGGAATCTGCTATTTAATTCTATCAATTTAACGATACCATCACATTCAAAATCGGCCTTGGTCGGAAGTAACGGCATAGGAAAATCTACCTTGCTGAAAATCATGGCGAAAGAAATTGAACCTTTAGAAGGGAACCTCAATATTCAAGGTGATGTGTTCTATGTTCCACAGATGTCTGGAAATTTTAATGATCTTACAGTCGCAAAATGTTTAAAAATCGATAAAAAATTGGATGCACTTCAAAAAATTACGGATGGGGAAGTGGATGAAATCTATTTTGAAACTTTGAATGACGATTGGGACATTGAAGAGCGCTGTCAAAATGCTTTACAATATTGGAAACTCGAAAATTTAGATCTCAATCAAAAACTCGAAAGTTTGAGTGGCGGACAAAAAACAAAGGTTTTTCTTGCCGGAATTCAAATCAATCAGCCTGAAGTTATTTTACTAGATGAACCGACAAATCATCTCGATCTTGAGGGTCGGAATCTGTTGTATGATTTTATAGAAAAAACAAATTCAACGGTTGTGATTGTGAGTCACGATCGTACTTTGCTGAATTTGGTTGATACAACTTTTGAACTAAGCAATCAGGGCATTTCCACCTATGGAGGAAATTATGATTTTTATGCTGAACAAAAAGAAATCGAGAATGAAGCCTTGCAAAACGATATTCATTCCAAAGAACGGGCGTTGAAAAAGGCAAAGGAAAAAGAGCGCGAAACGCTGGAACGAAAGCAAAAACTCGACGCACGAGGAAAAGGAAAGCAGGAAAAATCGGGTGTGGCGAGAATTATGATGAATACGCTAAGAAATAATGCCGAGAAAAATTCTTCGAAATTAAAGTCTGTTCATGCCGAAAAAATCAATGATATTTCCGATGATTTACGGGATTTACGCTCGTCGGCGAGAAATGCGAATCAGATGAAGGTGAATTTCAATGATTCGAATCTGCATTCTGGGAAAATTCTGATTTCAGCAAAGGAAATTAATTTTAAATATAATCAAGAAAGTCTTTGGAAAGAAAACCTCAGTCTTGAAATCCGAAGTGGGGACAGAATTTCGATTAAAGGTTCGAACGGTTCTGGGAAAACGACTTTAATTAGGCTATTGTTGGGAGACTTGCAGCCTTCTGTCGGAACGATTTTGAGATCGGATTTTCAGACAATTTATATTGATCAGGAGTATTCTCTGATTGATCAACAGGCGACGGTTTATGATTTTGCCCAACAGTTCAACGATAATGCGTTGCAGGAATCTGAAGTGAAAACCTTATTGTCAAGATTTTTATTCGGAAAGGAAACCTGGGACAAAAAATGCGATGTTCTGAGTGGCGGAGAACGCCTGCGATTGCTTCTGTGCGGACTTTCCATCAGCAATAAAGCGCCCGATATGATGATACTCGATGAACCTACGAATAATTTAGACCTTCAAAATGTGGAAATTCTAACGAATTCTATTAAGGATTATCAAGGGACTTTGGTGATCATTTCGCATGATGGAGTGTTTTTGGAGGAGATTGGAGTGGACAGAGAATTGAAATTAAGTTAATGATTGTACTTATATTCAATATCGAAAGGCTTTAGAAACTGGAATTATCATGAAAATCCTGGATGGTTATATCCGGGATTTTGTTTTTTTATCTTAAAAGGATTGTTTTTTTTGGAAATTACACCCGGAAATGGCTGTTTTTAAAATCCAGTGAAAAATTCCATTCAGAACCTCTTCCCGTATTTTCTCATTTAAAATCTCATGGCGCATTTCCGGATAAAGCTTTACCTCTACATTCTGAAAACCGTCAATCTTTAAATTGTTAACGGTATGTGTCACTCCCTTGCCAAAATCACCGATTGGGTCATTCTTTCCACTTACGAATAAAAAGGAAAATGATTTGGGAATGGAAGAAGCCCATTTTCTTACTGTAGCTTTTTTATAAATGGTAAATAAAGTATAAAAAGCATTATAAGTAAACGGAATTCCACAAAGCTCATCCTGTTCAAAAGCCCTTCTGTTTTCAGAATTTACACTTAGCCAACTGGTATCGCTAAAATCTTTATCCTTTTTAAAATGCTTGTTATTGACACTTGTAAAAACGGAATTCAAAAAAGTACGATGATGAGGTACAATGGCATTGGCTAATGATAAATAAGCTCTTAATATATTTATCCCCGGTAAAGGTCCTCCGGTTCCTGTAATAATGGCTCCTGAAAATTTATCACTTACCTTCTGAAGAAGACAGCGTGTGATAAAAGAGCCCATAGAATGTCCTAAAATAAAATGCGGAACACCCGGAAACTGTTCTGCAAGATGATCTGCCATCATTTCCGCATCGGAAATAAGCCTTTCTTCTGGTTTTTCAAGCTGAAAGAAACCTATGTCTTTTTTCTCCTTCACTGATTTTCCATGTCCTAAATGGTCATACGTCAATACAGCAATCCCGTGAGCTGCAAAATATTCTGCAATTTCTATATATCTCCCGCTGTGCTCCTGCATACCGTGAACAATGAGTAGGGTGGCTTTTGCTGTTTCTGGAGAAAACAAAGTGTAGAAAAGCTTTGACTCACTGTTTGTTTTTGATGAGAGGTAGGCTGTGGTTTGGGGTAGAGACATAAGAACTTATTTAGATATCACTAAAGATATGAAATAATAGAACGCCTATATCTTAAAATGACTAGATAGAAACACTACTCAGCAAAGTCATATTTATTTTTTATTTCAGTAATCTTTTCAAAATTTCCAAACGAGAAAAGAGTTCTTTTGGCATCACTATTTTTATGGCAGCAAGGTATCGGAACAAAAGCGTTTTTAGATTTCCCTGATTGTAGAAGAATATTTAAAAGTTCTGCTATTACTTTTTCTTTATTGTTTTTTATTTTATCCATTTCGATAAAATATACCTTATCGTTAAGGATTACAAATTCATTATATAATGTATTGTCATGGAACGAGATAAATATGCTGTTGTTGTCATTAACAACCTTGAAATTATCACCATAATAATCGGTATAGAATTCTATGTGATTAAGTTCTCCTTTAGAATATTTTTTCGCATTGATTAATACACTTTCAAGAAGATCAATTTTATAATCTGCATCACAGATATATAGGTCAAAGATTTCTAATTGATTATCTTTCAGCGTAGAAATAAAATCATTAAGCAGTTGAAGCCTTTCAGGTTGTATATATATTGAGGGGTCATTGATGCTTTTTATTTTTTTCTGTTCTTTATTTTTAAGATAAAGAAAGGCTGCCTTGTCGTTATTGAGATTGTAATATTTGTAAAAGGTATTTTTCAGTTCATTACTTTTTATATAATGTTCAACCCATGTTTTAAATTTTTTTTGATCCAGTTGATATAAAGTCTCGGCTGCTGAAAAAACGTCTCCATTGCTTCTGGTCATACCCGATTTATCACTGCTGTAATCTTTATATGAAAGCTTGTTTTCAAAAGAGGAGAATATATATTCCACTTGTTTATTATCTGCCTGTAAGATATTTCTTTGGTCCAGGACAAATAAAACTTTATTGAAATAATCATAATCATTAATTAATTTTTGAAACGTTTTTTCGGAAGTATCAGCACCATATTTCCATAAAATGAAATCCGAAGTTATATTCTTTATTCCCAGTTCATTTAACTTCTGTATATAGGGAACAATTCTTTTATCGTCCGTTTTTATCATTACGGTAATAAAATCAAGACTCATGACATCGTGGGGATTGTCCAAGAAATCAAAACCTTGAAGATAAAAGGTCTCGTTACTTTTAATATAATTCATAAGGTCCGCATCGGGGAATTGAATACGTTTGTCAATGAACTCAAAAGCATAGTCAATGGCTTTTTGCTTTTCCTCGGTGTCATAACTGTCAATCAGTATAGAATTGATGGCGTTATAAAATAACCGATAATTATTTTTTAGAACGTACTGAGGATTACTAATAACTTTATCAAAAATGTATTTTAAAGATTTTTGATAATCCTTTACATGAAAATGCATGCATATTGTTGAGAATGCACCCAGTTCGGATTTACAGTTTCCTGAAACCAGAAAATTTTCTACAATGGTGAGATATTCTGTATTTTCGAATCGACAAAGTAAAGTAATGATCTTTTGCTGTAAATCATCACTGTCAGTTTGATAGAGTGTTTTTATTAACAGATCAATAAGTTCTTTACTGTTGATCTTCCCGAATTGCTGATAACCGTAACTAGGCGGGGAATGGGATTGCTTGAATAGTTCATTTATTTTACCAAAATCATTGGATTCTAAAATCGCTATAATCTTTGGAATAGCTTTTTGATCTTCGTTAATTAATTGTTGCAATAAAGAAGAAGAGGGATAAGTAAGGTTTTGTGAATATATTTTTTGCTCCTTTTTTTCGGAAATATATTTTGAAATTTTCTGAGTGAGTAGTTTATTGTCAATCGTCAAAATACCATTGTAATCTTTTTTACCTTTTTTTAAAATTTTGATCTGCTGATAAATAGAGACACTGTCCTGGAGGTATTTTTTTTGCTGCCCAGAGCTGAAATTACTTATTAAAAGGAATGCGAATACTGATAATATCTTATAGGTCATAGTTAATTGCTGGATTCTGGAAAATCAAAGATACAAGAATTAAGATTTTGTACATTCAATTTATACTGTTCCGGCTAATTTAGATGAATTACGAATTGTTATATTTTATTTTTTAATTCACGTTTTCGTTTCATCCAAAAATAAAATCCCCCTCAAATTTGCCCACCCAATTTTTTAAAAGTAATTTTGCATGAATCTAAAATAAAAGTAAAATATGTCAACTTACGTAGTTGTAGGTCTTCAGTATGGAGATGAAGGTAAAGGAAAAATCACGGATGTTTTATCGGCAAAATCAGATTACGTTGTACGTTTCCAGGGAGGAGACAACGCGGGTCACACGGTTTATGTAGGTTAGGAGAAATTCGTTTTGCACCTTCTTCCATCGGGAGTTCTTCAGTGCAAAGGGAAGTGTATCATTGCCAACGGAGTAGTGGTTAATCCTAAATCTTTCATTAAGGAGGTGAATCAGATCGAAAGCAAAGGCTTAAAGACTGATCACATTTTCATCAGCAGAAGAGCGCATGTGATCATGCCTTACCACATTCTTTTGGATACTTACCGTGAGGAAGAGCACGGAGGAACGCAGATCGGAACGACGAAAAAAGGGATCGGACCTTGCTATGAAGATAAAATTGCAAGAGTTGGGATCAGAATGATCGACCTTCTGAATCCTGAAATTTTAAGAGATAAAATCGAGAAAAACTTAAAAATTAAGAATTCTCTTTTTGAAAAATATTACGGAAAGCCGACATTAGACGTTGAAGAGATTTACAACGAATATTTAGAGATCGGAAGACAGCTTCAGGACAGAATTGTTGATACGGAACTTGAATTAAACGAAGCGATCAGAGACGGTAAAAACGTTTTATTCGAAGGAGCGCAGGCTTTGATGTTGGATATCGACTTCGGAACATACCCATACGTAACTTCATCTTCTCCATCTACAGGAGGGGTTTGTACAGGGGCAGGAGTTCCACCGACATCACTTCAAAACCTGATCGGTGTTGCCAAAGCATACTGTACAAGAGTTGGAAACGGACCTTTCCCATCAGAACTGGACAACGAGCTAGGAGAAAGCATCAGGCAAATTGGTGGTGAATTCGGTGCGACTACAGGTAGACCAAGAAGAACAGGTTGGTTAGACCTTGTTTCTTTGAAGCATGCTTGTATGATTAACGGTATCAATAACTTAGTTATTACGAAATTAGACGTTCTTACAGGAATTGAAAACCTGAAAGTGGTTACTCATTACAAAACTGAAGACGGAAAAATCATCGATTATTTCACTTCTTCAACAGAGAAATTATACAACTACGAGCCAATCTACCAGGATCTTCCGGGTTGGAACGAAGACATCACAAAAGCTAGAAGCTATGATGAACTTCCTGATACAGCTCAGAAATACATCGAGTTTATCGAAAAATATTTAGGAATCAATGTGTATTTGGTTTCTGTTGGCCCTGAAAGAAGCCAGAACATTATCAGAAAAGAATTATTCTAAAATAATTTCAGATATTTTGAAGTCCCGCTTTAAGCGGGATTTTTTATTTTTATATAACTGATGAATATATTTATGACATAGTTAAATTTTAAATATTTTATCGTTTGTTTTATTTTTGTGAAATATTGATAAATTTTTGGCAAATATTTTGATAGACGTTTGGTGTTTAATTGTCAGTATTTGGAAAACTGATAATTTATTTTTTAACAGTTTAAATTTTTAGTGATGAAACACCTACACCAAAATCAAGAATTTCGTTTTAATGAAGTTTTATTTGAGCACCGTAATAAGGAGTACGGCGCCTATGTTTTAAGAAATGAATCAGACAGAATATTAACAAAAGCACTTTTTGTAGGTGTGAGTTTATTGGCTGCAGTTTCTATTACGCCATTTGTGATTAATGCATTAAAATCAGATGTTGTTATACAGGATCATGGTTATGATGATCCAAGAATTATTAAAATCGTTGAAACACCAGAAAAAGATCCGCCTGTTCAGGTAAAGCCGCAAGTAGCTCCTGAAAAAGTAAAAACAATTGATAAGGCGGTACCAGAGCCTAAAGCAATAGTAACTAATGAGAAAAAAGATAGTCCGAAAGATAATTTGAATGCAGTTGCAAGTACTCAAACATCAGAAGGAAAAGAAATTACAACGCCAACGTATATACCAATTGCACCTCCGACAAATGTTAATGGTACTTCTAAAGAACATGTTGTTCCGAAAGTTGAGCCTAAGGAAGATCCAAATAAAATTGTAGATTCTAAAGATTTAGCTCAGGAAGCTAGTTTTGTAGGAGGCGTTGATGCATTTAGAAATAAAGTAATGAGTAACTTTGATGGTTCCGGATTTGCTTCTGATGATGTCATGAGAACAACAATCACATTTATTGTAGAAAAAGATGGTACGATCTCAGGAATTAAAGCAAATGGTTTAGATTCTGATTTTAACAATGAGGCAATAAGAACGATAAAATATATTAAAGGCAAATGGACGCCAGCAAAAAATAAACAAGGAGAATTTGTAAGAAGCTATTTTAGATTTCCGATATCCATGAAGTTTGATAATTAATCAACTGAAAACAAATCATAATACTTATCCACAAAGATTTTTTTTTGTGGATAATTTTTTTTATTGCTAAAAGTCTTATTAACAATATTTTAACTCTATTTTTGATTTTGTGACTCGCCTAGAGCAAAGAAAAAAGTGTATTTTTGAATCTTAAAGTTCTAAGAATGGCAAAAATCATAGGTATCGCTAATCAAAAAGGAGGTGTTGGAAAGACTACAACCGCAGTGAATTTAGCAGCAGCATTAGGGGTATTGGAAAAGAAAATATTAATCATTGATGCTGATCCTCAGGCAAATGCGACCTCAGGTTTAGGGGTTGATGATGTTCAGTATTCTACTTACAACTTACTGGAGCATAGTGTGGATACAAGAAGCTGTATCAAGCAGACGGCAACTCCGAATCTTGATATTGTACCTTCTCATATCGACCTGGTAGCAGCTGAAATTGAGCTTGTAGACAAGGACAACCGTGAATATATGCTGAAAAAAGCATTAGAAAGCGTAAGAAATGACTACGATTATATCATTATCGATTGTGCTCCGAGTTTAGGTCTTATTACCGTGAATGCACTTACAGCAGCAGATTCTGTAATTATCCCGATTCAGTGTGAGTATTTTGCATTGGAGGGTTTGGGGAAATTATTGAACACCATTAAAAATGTTCAGAAAATCCATAATAAAGATTTAGATATTGAAGGGCTTCTTTTGACGATGTATGATAGCAGATTGAGACTGTCTAACCAGGTGGTGGAAGAAGTGAACTCTCACTTCCCTGAAATGGTATTTGAAACCATTATCAGCAGAAACGTAAGATTGAGTGAAGCTCCGAGTTTCGGAGAGAGTATCTTGAACTATGATGCAGAAAGTAAAGGAGCTGTTCAGTATATTCAGCTGGCGGAAGAAGTTTTACTGAAGAACGAAAAATTAGTAAAGAATTAAAAGCAAATAGCCAAAAAGCTAAAAGCAAAATATGAAGGATAAAAAAAGAGCGATGGGACGCGGTTTAGGCGCTATTCTTAGTGCTGAATCCAAAGCGACAATTAATTCTGCTACCGATGCGGGAGCAGATAAATTTGTGGGGAATATTGTAGAAGTATCCATAGAAGATATTTATCCGAACCCGACCCAGCCAAGAACCTATTTTGATGAAAAAGCCTTAAACGAGCTTGCTCAGTCTATTAAGAACTTAGGAGTTATTCAGCCTATTACTTTAAGAAAAGACGGAGAAAGATTCGAAATTATCTCAGGGGAAAGACGTTTCAGAGCCAGTAAAATTGCTGGTCTTACCAGTATTCCTGCCTATATTCGTCTGGTGAATGATCAGGAGCTTCTGGAAATGGCTCTTGTTGAAAATATTCAGAGAGAGGATCTGGATGCCATTGAAATTGCACTTACTTATCACAGACTTTTAGAAGAAATTGGTTTAACGCAGGAAAACCTTAGCCAGAGAGTAGGAAAAGACAGAAGTACCATTACCAATTCGATACGACTTTTAAGGTTAAGTCCGGATATTCAGAACGCAATCAGAAGCGGAGAGATTTCTGCAGGACATGGTAGGGCCATCATTAGTCTGGAAAGCGAAGAGCATCAACAGATCTTATTTGACTTAATTATTAAAGAACAGTTGAACGTTCGTCAGACTGAACAGGCTGCAACGGCATTGAAAAATCCGAAATCACCTGCTGCCAAAAGAGCAAAAGCGGAACTTTCTAATAACTATAAGAGAGTTCAGAAAACAATATCCGATATATTAGACGTAAAAGTGGAGATTAAAACCTCCGGAAATGGTAAAAAAGGTAAAATCGTTCTGGATTTCAAAAATGAAGATGAGCTGGAATATATTTTATCCCATATAAAATAAATGAAGAAAATATTTTTCACATTTTTTCTGTGTCTGTTCGCAGTGGTTTATGCACAGGTAGTCCCTAATGATACCATTAAGGTGGATTCTGTTGTGAGTGAAGAAAAACCTGTGGCACAGCCTAAAAAACTTCTTAAATCTGAATCAAAGATTGTAGAAGACTTAGAAAAAGCAAACGGACCTACCAGAAAAACAATGAAGCTAAATCCTACCAGAGCAGGTTTATATTCTGCCGTAT
The DNA here is from genome assembly GCA_039594975.1 of Chryseobacterium sp. Classification (GTDB taxonomy): domain Bacteria; phylum Bacteroidota; class Bacteroidia; order Flavobacteriales; family Weeksellaceae; genus Chryseobacterium. The sequence goes on from JBCNMJ010000023.1 coordinate 38,606, forward strand.
TACCCGGATTAGGCCAGTTTTATAATAAAAAATACTGGAAAATTCCTATTGTCTGGGGAGCTGTAGGAACCGGAGTCGGAATCGCGATCTGGAATGATAATCAATATAAAAAATACCGTGAATATTATATCGCCAAGTTAAACGGTACTCCTAATGAATTTATTGATAGTAAACCATGGCTGGATAAGACCGCATTGGGAAACGTTCAGGACAGGGCAAAAAGGCAAAGAGATTATGCTATTGCTATTACAGGACTTATTTATATTCTGAATATTGTGGATGCTGTGGTAGATTCTCATCTTTATGAAAGCCGTCATGATCCAGATCTTTCTTTCGCGCCTGCAGTCATTCAGGATCAATATGGAATTACCCCTCCTAAAACGGGGCTGAGTTTAAGTTATAGATTTTAATATATTATACATGATTTTCTAATTCGTATAATTAAAATAATAAAAAATATATGAGAATAGCATTAGTTGGATATGGTAAAATGGGTAAAATCATCGATGAAATTGCTCAGAAAAGAGGTCATGAAGTTGTTGCCCGCCTAAAAGAAACTCCAACTGCTGAAAATCTTAATCATCCCGATGTTGTTATAGAATTTTCGCTTCCCGAAGTGGCATTTGATAATGTAAAAGCATGCCTTGAAAATAAAATTCCGGTAATCTGCGGTACAACAGGATGGCTGGAAAAAAGATCTGAAATCGAGAAAATTTCTTTTGAAAACAATACAGCATTTTTATATGGTTCCAACTTCAGTTTAGGAGTAAATTTATTTTTTGCTTTAAACGAAAAGTTGGCTGATCTGATGAAGAATGTAGATGAGTATTCTTGCCAGTTGGAAGAGATTCACCATATTCATAAAAAAGATGCACCAAGCGGAACTGCAATTTCGATTGCTGAAGGTATTTTCAAACACAATAAAAAGTTTGATGCCTGGAAATTGGATGAAACGAAGGATAATCAGCTAGGTATTTTCGCCATTCGTGAAGATGAGGTTCCCGGAACTCACAGTGTTTTTTACAGAAGCGAAGTGGATGAAATTGAGATCAAACATACTGCCTTCAACAGAAATGGTTTTGCACTGGGAGCTGTAGTCGCTGCGGAATGGATTAAAGATAAAAAAGGGAATTTTGAAATGAAAGACGTTTTAGGTCTTTAATTTTGTAACAAAATCCTTACATTGTAAACTAATTAGTAGTACATGATCAATGATAAAATAACCCGTTGCTCGTTACAGATTACTTATATTATAGATTAGGCACAAGAATTTTATGAATTACTTTTTAACGTACACAGTTTATGTTCTCATCTTATCTGTATTGATGGGGATTTCCACATGGAAACTGTTTAAGAAAATGGGATATAGTCCGCTATTTGCTTTTATCCCTTTCTATAATTATTTCATTATTTTAAAAGAAACAAAACATCCGAAATGGTGGGCAGTTTTATCCTATTTACCAATTGTAGGGCCTATTATGATGTCTGTTTTTCACATTTATTTAATGAAGAAATTTGGAAAAACGCTTTTCCAGCATCAGCTTCTTACCGTTATTCTTCCATTCATTTACATGGCGAGTGTCAACTATTCTAAAGATGCGGAAGTAGAAGATGAAAGTACAAATGATTTATTCTTAACAGACGAAGAAAAAAATACGAAGAAAAAAGACACTTTTGTAGGGTCTATTACCTTTGCGGTAGTTTTCGCTACCATTATCCACGTTTTTGTTACCCAGCCATTCGGAATTCCTACGGGATCTATGGAAAGAACTCTTTTAGTAGGTGACTTCCTTTTCGTAAACAAATGGAGCTATGGATACAGGCTTCCGATGCGTCCGGTTGCAATCCCTTTCTTACAGGGAACCATTATGGACACCGGAGAAAAAGGAAATCCTAAAGATGACCCAAAATCTTATGTGGATGCAGTAAAACTTCCTTATGAGAGAATTTTACAATTCAATAAACCTCAGAGAAATGATGTAGTAGTATTCAACTATCCTCAGGATTCTGTACACACTGCTATTGATAGAAAAGATCCTTATGTAAAAAGATGTGTGGCTGTTGCCGGAGATACTTTTGAAATGAGAGGAGGTAGGCTTTTTGTAAACGGAAAACCTGAAACGGTTTTAGGAGATCAGGAAGTTCAGCATGCTTATTATGCCAAGGCCGGAAGTCAAATTGATATACCTGGACTTTATAATATTTATGGTTTCTTGCCTGTCGGAGAGTCTCATTTAGAAAGTGGTGAGTATGTTTATTCATTTCAAGGGCTTACTGATAAAGTTGCTACTGAGATCAAAAAACTTCCACAAATTATTGAAATGCATGAAGATATAATGGAAAAAGGATATTTTGATATCCGTCATTTTCCAATAAAAGATGCAAGTGGGAATGTTATGGGGGATGAAAAAGGAAGAGTATTATTTTCGAGTAAAATTGATACAACTAATTGTATTTTTCCGATCAATAAACCTTGGAATCAGGATTGGTATGGTCCTTTGAAAATTCCTAAAAAAGGAGATGTGGTGGCAATTAATAAAGAAACACTTCCAACATATAAATGGATTATTTCTGAATATGAACATAATAGTTTAGTAGAAAGAGATAATCAGATTTTCATCAATGGTCAACCTGCAACTTCATATACCATCAAACAAGATTATTATATGATGATCGGAGACAACAGAGATGCTTCATTGGATGCCAGATTCTTTGGTTTTGTTCCTGAAGAAAATATTGTAGGAAAACCAATGTTTACATGGATGAGTGTTCAGGGCGTCTTTTCTGATGCAAGTTCAACCTATCAGGCTCCTAAAAAAATCCGTTGGGACAGAATGTTCAAGGCAACCAACACAGGAGAAGCCAATAAAACTTCATATTGGTGGATTGCAGCAATGATTCTTATCCTGTTCTTCGGTTGGGAATATTTTGTTAAATTATTCAGAAAGAAGAAAGAAGAAGAATAGTGTTTAAAAATAAAATTTTTAATAGAGCTCTTATTTTAGGAAGCTTTATTGTAGGAATATTAATTATTGCAAAACTCTCAGGGGTTTTGCAATATGCTTTTGTACCACAAGCAGGAGGTGAACCTACCATTAGAAGAAAATCATTTGTTATCGTAACCAATATTCTACCATATGAAAAAAATAAACTATTAACTTATAATCAAGATAATGAATATGGAAAAGGGATATATTTACAACGTCTTGTGGCAGTAGGGAATGATAAAGTTCAAATTAGAGATGGAAATTTATTTGTTAATGATACTTTAGTTGATTCCAAATTTAATTTAAAACATAATTATAAAATTGATAGAGCTTTCGTCAATAATTTATTGTTGAAGGGATTTCCTGAAAAAGATTTC